>NZ_JAXOFX010000052.1:0-507 GCF_034427655.1 Robertmurraya mangrovi | reverse complement strand
CTAAGTTTCAAAAGCAAGCTTTTAAAACTTCGCTCGACTTGCATGTATTAGGCACGCCGCCAGCGTTCGTCCTGAGCCAGGATCAAACTCTCCAATAAAGAGTAAGATTAGCTCTTAAAAAATAATAGATTAACGTTGACGTATGATTCGTTCAGTTTTCAAAGAACAATCTTCGTTATCTTTTCTCAAAGACAACTATATTAATATAACATTTTTCATTCTCTTCGTCAACACTTTTTTAAGTTTTTCACAATAAGAATGTGTTCAACGAAGTGGATTTACATCATAACACCGTCGGTGTCATTCCGTCAACTCTTTATGCTAGGTAATAAATACCAGTTGAAAGAGATTAAAAAAGACAAAGAGGATTCTCTCTGTCTTTCGCCTGGCGACGTCCTACTCTCACAAGGGGACAGCCCCTAACTACCATTGGCGCTGAGAAGCTTAACTTCCGTGTTCGGTATGGGAACGGGTGTGACCTTCTCGCTATCGCCACCAGACTATGTA
>NZ_JAXOFX010000051.1:0-515 GCF_034427655.1 Robertmurraya mangrovi | reverse complement strand
AATTACATAGTCTGGTGGCGATAGCGAGAAGGTCACACCCGTTCCCATACCGAACACGGAAGTTAAGCTTCTCAGCGCCGATGGTAGTTAGGGGCTGTCCCCTTGTGAGAGTAGGACGTCGCCAGGCGAAGACAGAGAGAATCCTCTTTGTCTTTTTTAATCTCTTTTAACTGGTATTTATTACCTAACATAAAGGGTTGACGGAATAACACCGACGGTGTTATGATGTAAATCCACTTCGTTGAACACATTCTTATTGTGAAAAACTTAAAAAAGTGTTGACGAAGGGAATGAAAAAATGTTATATTAATATAGTTGTCTTTGAGAAAAGATAACGAAGGTTGTTCTTTGAAAACTGAACGAATCATACGTCAACGTTAATCTATTATTATTTTTTAAGAGCTAAATCTTACTCTTTATTGGAGAGTTTGATCCTGGCTCAGGACGAACGCTGGCGGCGTGCCTAATACATGCAAGTCGAGCGAAGTTTTAAAAGCTTGCTTTTGAAACTTAGC
>NZ_JAXOFX010000050.1:0-516 GCF_034427655.1 Robertmurraya mangrovi | reverse complement strand
CCGCCGCTAAGTTTCAAAAGCAAGCTTTTAAAACTTCGCTCGACTTGCATGTATTAGGCACGCCGCCAGCGTTCGTCCTGAGCCAGGATCAAACTCTCCAATAAAGAGTAAGATTAGCTCTTAAAAAATAATAATAGATTAACGTTGACGTATGATTCGTTCAGTTTTCAAAGAACAATCTTCGTTATCTTTTCTCAAAGACAACTATATTACTATAACATTTTTTATTCTCTTCGCCAACACTTTTTTTAGTTTTTCACAATAAGAATGTGTTCAACGAAGTGGATTTACATCATAACACCGTCGGTGTTATTCCGTCAACTCTTTATGTCAGGTAATAAATACCTGTTAAAAGAGATTAAAAAAGACAAAGAGGATTCTCTCTGTCTTTCGCCTGGCGACGTCCTACTCTCACAAGGGGACAGCCCCTAACTACCATCGGCGCTGAGAAGCTTAACTTCCGTGTTCGGTATGGGAACGGGTGTGACCTTCTCGCTATCGCCACCAGACTATGTA
>NZ_JAXOFX010000049.1:0-531 GCF_034427655.1 Robertmurraya mangrovi | reverse complement strand
CCATTCGGAAATCTCCGGATCAAAGCTTACTTACAGCTCCCCGAAGCATATCGGTGTTAGTCCCGTCCTTCATCGGCTCCTAGTGCCAAGGCATCCACCGTGCGCCCTTTCTAACTTAACCTAATTTCGGAAACGATGTTTCCGTAAAAAATATTAGAGAAAATCTTTCAGATGGCGATTACTCGGTCATTCTTTGT
Source organism: Robertmurraya mangrovi (assembly GCF_034427655.1). NCBI lineage: Bacteria > Bacillati > Bacillota > Bacilli > Caryophanales > Bacillaceae > Robertmurraya > Robertmurraya mangrovi. The sequence continues at coordinate 334 of NZ_JAXOFX010000049.1, read as the reverse complement.
CCAGCTTCGGCTCCTAACTTCTCGGCCGTTTCGATCCGCCCCCACAAATCCAAAACCAGGATTTGCATGGTCGGCTCTCCAACGTCTGTCGAAGTTGAACAGTCGCCTACGCTTTTCTTTTTGCCTTCTTCAAATCATTATCTAGTTTTCAAGGAACAACTATTTCATAGAGAGAATTGCTCTCTCAAAACTGAACAAATCATATCGTCACGTTCTTGTAAAAATCCTTAGAAAGGAGGTGATCCAGCCGCACCTTCCGATACGGCTACCTTGTTACGACTTCACCCCAATCATCTGTCCCACCTTAGGCGGCTGGCTCCTTACGGTTACCCCA
>NZ_JAXOFX010000048.1:0-539 GCF_034427655.1 Robertmurraya mangrovi | reverse complement strand
CCGAAGTCGGTGGGGTAACCGTAAGGAGCCAGCCGCCTAAGGTGGGACAGATGATTGGGGTGAAGTCGTAACAAGGTAGCCGTATCGGAAGGTGCGGCTGGATCACCTCCTTTCTAAGGATTTTTAAATCGAAAAGCGGAGGCGACTGTTCAGCCTCGACAAGCACTGTAGCTTCTGGCGGAAAAGTCCTAAAGACTTTGACAGAAGAAGCGGAAGTGACTCGAGAGGCTAGGAGCCGGAGCTAGACATTACCAGAACGTGACGATATGATTTGTTCAGTTTTGAGAGAGCAATTCTCTCTATAATTTGTTCCTTGAAAACTAGATAATGATATATGAAGAAGGCAAAAAGAATTACCATGTAATCGCCATCTGAAAGATTTTCTCTTAATATATGGAAAAGTAATTTTCCGAATTAGGTTAAGTTAGAAAGGGCGCACGGTGGATGCCTTGGCACTAGGAGCCGATGAAGGACGGGACTAACACCGATATGCTTCGGGGAGCTGTAAGTAAGCTTTGATCCGGAGATTTCCGAATGGG
>NZ_JAXOFX010000047.1:0-545 GCF_034427655.1 Robertmurraya mangrovi | reverse complement strand
CGGTGGGGTAACCGTAAGGAGCCAGCCGCCTAAGGTGGGACAGATGATTGGGGTGAAGTCGTAACAAGGTAGCCGTATCGGAAGGTGCGGCTGGATCACCTCCTTTCTAAGGATGAAATGAAGTACTTGATACTTCATAAAAAGACGTTTCTGATTTTGTTTAGTTTTGAGAGAACTATCTCTCAAGATTGTTCTTTGAAAACTAGATAACAAATTGACAAGACATCATTAAAAACAAGTAAGTTCTTTTAAATTAACTTAGGTTAAGTTAGAAAAGGCGCACGGTGGATGCCTTGGCACTAGGAGCCGATGAAGGACGGTACTAACACCGATATGCTTCGGGGAGCTGTAAGTAAGCTTTGATCCGGAGATTTCCGAATGGGGAAACCCTCTATCCGTAATGGGATGGAATCCTTACCTGAATTCATAGGGTATGGAAGGCAGACCCGGGGAACTGAAACATCTAAGTACCCGGAGGAAGAGAAAGCAAATGCGATTCCCTAAGTAGCGGCGAGCGAAACGGGATTAGCCCAAACCAAGAGGCT
>NZ_JAXOFX010000046.1:0-550 GCF_034427655.1 Robertmurraya mangrovi | reverse complement strand
CCCACTGGCTTTGCACACCTTCCAAAATAAGTAAGTTGATGTATGAAGTTATAGACAAACGCAAAAAAAGCTCCTATTGTAGAAATGTTGAATGTTTGTTCCCTAAAACAAACTTCTACAAAGGAGCCAAAACCTATATAATGTTAGCTCATAAAACTGTTATTAGTCAATGTCTATCTTTATTACCTACGGAGGATTTAGCTTGTCCTCTCTTAAACTACGATATGAAAAAGCTTTCTGTAGAGCAATTAGTAAAGCTTTTCATAACTGCGCAATTGGATCATTGGGAATCTTATCCTGAATTTGAAATCAAAATGCGTGCATATTCAGATCTCATGAAAGAAATTGGGATAGAAAGCATTAGTAGTTCTCAATTAAGCAGAAGAATCAATGACTTAGATACAACGATTCTACAAAAATTATTCTTTAAGGTCTTACACGAACTGAGTTTTCATACCCATCATCTCTCCGGTCTTCCGAATATCGGAAGACTTCGAATTGTAGATGCAACTCACATCAAACTTCCAGCTGTTTTATCTGAATGGGCATA
>NZ_JAXOFX010000045.1:0-589 GCF_034427655.1 Robertmurraya mangrovi | reverse complement strand
CCCGAAGTCGGTGGGGTAACCGTAAGGAGCCAGCCGCCTAAGGTGGGACAGATGATTGGGGTGAAGTCGTAACAAGGTAGCCGTATCGGAAGGTGCGGCTGGATCACCTCCTTTCTAAGGATTTTTACAAGAACGTGATGATATGATTTGTTTAGTTTTGAGAGAAACATCTTCTCTTAATATGGGCCTATAGCTCAGCTGGTTAGAGCGCACGCCTGATAAGCGTGAGGTCGATGGTTCGAGTCCATTTAGGCCCACCATTTGAAATTCTCATATTACTATATTGGGGCCTTAGCTCAGCTGGGAGAGCGCCTGCCTTGCACGCAGGAGGTCAGCGGTTCGATCCCGCTAGGCTCCACCAAACAAGTAAACCTTTTAGGTTTGCTATTTTGTTCCTTGAAAACTAGATAACAAAAATTGACAAGACATCATTAAAAAACAAGTAAGTTCTTTTAAATTAACTTAGGTTAAGTTAGAAAGGGCGCACGGTGGATGCCTTGGCACTAGGAGCCGATGAAGGACGGGACTAACACCGATATGCTTCGGGGAGCTGTAAGTAAGCTTTGATCCGGAGATTTCCGAATGGGGA
>NZ_JAXOFX010000044.1:0-652 GCF_034427655.1 Robertmurraya mangrovi | reverse complement strand
GGGGTGAAGTCGTAACAAGGTAGCCGTATCGGAAGGTGCGGCTGGATCACCTCCTTTCTAAGGATTTTTAATCGAAAAGCGGAGGCGACTGTTCAGCCTCGACAAGCACTGTAGCTTCTGGCGGAAAAGTCCTAAAGACTTTGACAGAAGAAGCGGAAGTGATTCGAGAGGCTAGGAGCCGGAGCTAGATATTACAAGAACGTGACGATATGATTTGTTCAGTTTTGAGAGAGCAATTCTCTCAATAAAATATGACTTCTTATTATAAAGTTAGGTTTATTGATAAATCTATCTTATAGAAGAAGGATGTTGCTCCTGCGCCACAGCATATTCGAAGAGGTAACTCTTCAGCTCGTCGCAAGGCAGCATGACGTAGAGCCAGGATGTCTATCATGATGTGATAGAAGTCAGTGGCCTTGTTCCTTGAAAACTAGATAATGATATATGAAGAAGGCAAAAAGAATTACCGAGTAATCGCCATCTGAAAGATTTTCTCTTAATATATGGAAAAGTAATTTTCCAAATTAGGTTAAGTTAGAAAGGGCGCACGGTGGATGCCTTGGCACTAGGAGCCGATGAAGGACGGGACTAACACCGATATGCTTCGGGGAGCTGTAAGTAAGCTTTGATCCGGAGATTTCCGAATGGGGAA
>NZ_JAXOFX010000043.1:0-745 GCF_034427655.1 Robertmurraya mangrovi | reverse complement strand
AGAATAGACAACATGCTTTTCTCTGATTGCGTTTTTAACTTCACTGTCAAAGTAAGTATATAGGCAATCATTGCAATAAACATTTGATTCCATATTCCTTGTGGTTTTGTGCTCCATACTTTGACAAATCTAAGAGATTGTTTGATCCACTTGAAGAATAGTTCAACGATCCATCGATTTCTATAAATCTCTGCAATCTCAGTAGATAATAAATCCCATCTGGTGGTCGCTACTTTATAAATCTTCCCTTTTGAATCTTGGTATTCCACCAATCTTACAGGTCTCATTTTTCTTTCAGCACCTAGTATTACTTTCGCATCTCTTAATATATTTTTGCCTTCGGGCACTTCAAATTCTTCTTCAACTTGAATAGTAATATCACTTTTTAATCGAATGACAAATTTAATCTCGTCTTTGATCCATTGATTCATTCTGATTTTATCCATATAACCGCGATCCATAACATAGGTGGCATCAGAAACTTCTATGAGCAATTCCCCTCCTTCGTGGTCCGAAGCCTTCCCGTTCGAAGGAATAATCTTATCAGGATAATGAACATCAGGTGATGCCACGACTAAACGTGTATGCATTTTAACCACGTTCCACCCTTTTGTGACATATGCCCATTCAGATAAAACAGCTGGAAGTTTGATGTGAGTTGCATCTACAATTCGAAGTCTTCCGATATTCGGAAGACCGGAGAGATGATGGGTATGAAAACTCAGTTCGTGTAAGACCTTAAAGA
>NZ_JAXOFX010000042.1:0-1080 GCF_034427655.1 Robertmurraya mangrovi | reverse complement strand
GCCTACATGAAGCCGGAATCGCTAGTAATCGCGGATCAGCATGCCGCGGTGAATACGTTCCCGGGCCTTGTACACACCGCCCGTCACACCACGAGAGTTTGTAACACCCGAAGTCGGTGGGGTAACCTACAAAGTTTACTTGTAAACTTACTGCGAAAGCATAAGCTAGGAGCCAGCCGCCTAAGGTGGGACAGATGATTGGGGTGAAGTCGTAACAAGGTAGCCGTATCGGAAGGTGCGGCTGGATCACCTCCTTTCTAAGGATTTTTAATCGAAAAGCGGAGGCGACTGTTCAGCCTCGACAAGCACTGTAGCTTCTGGCGGAAAGTCCTAAAGACTTTGACAGAAGAAGCGGAAGTGACTCGAGAGGCTAGGAGCCGGAGCTAGACATTACAAGAACGTGACGATATGATTTGTTCAGTTTTGAGAGAGCAATTCTCTTAAAAAAAGACTTCATTATATTTAGAAAGAATTATTATTAAATCTACCTTATAAATGAAGAACGTTGCTCCTGCGCCATAGCATATTCGAAGAGGTAACTCTTCAGCTCGTCGCAAGGCAGCATGATGTCAAGCCAAGATATCTATCATGATGTGATAGAAGTCAGTGGCCTTGTTCCTTGAAAACTAGATAATGATATTTGAAGAAGGCAAAAAGAATTACCGAGTAATCGCCATCTGAAAGATTTTCTCTAATTGATATTAGAGTTCTGATTAACCGTAGGTTAAGTTAGAAAGGGCGCACGGTGGATGCCTTGGCACTAGGAGCCGATGAAGGACGGGACTAACACCGATATGCTTCGGGGAGCTGTAAGTAAGCTTTGATCCGGAGATTTCCGAATGGGGAAACCCCCTATCCGTAATGGGATGGGATCCATATCTGAATTCATAGGGTATGGAAGGCAGACCCGGGGAACTGAAACATCTAAGTACCCGGAGGAAGAGAAAGCAAACGCGATTCCCTAAGTAGCGGCGAGCGAAACGGGATTAGCCCAAACCAAGAGGCTTGCCTCTTGGGGTTGTAGGACACTCTATACGGAGTTACAAAGGAATGAAGTAAACGAATCGGTCTGGAAAGGCC
>NZ_JAXOFX010000040.1:0-1303 GCF_034427655.1 Robertmurraya mangrovi | reverse complement strand
TGATATGATCCCCTTATAGTAGACAGAAAAAAGAAAGCACACTAATCTGTCTACTATGGGGGGATTTTTTTATGGGGAAAAAGAAAGTTACTACATATGATGTTGCCTTTAAAAAGAAAGCAGTGGATTTATACTTCAATGTAGGTATGGGATATAAAACAGTTGCTAAAGAATTAGGAGTTGATCATTCAATAGTAAGACGTTGGGTCAAACATTTTGAGGCTGAGGGTATTAAGGGGCTGGAGGAGAAAAGAGGAAAGGCAAAAGGACCTGGCATAGGTAGACCAAGAACCCGCCGAGAGGATCCACAAGAGAAAATAAAACGATTAGAAGCTGAGGTTGAAATGTTAAAAAAGCTCTTAAAGATGTAAAAGGGGGAATGGAAGCAGTACCAACAGCTAAGAAGTTTGAAGTGATTAAACAAATGTCGAAGGAGAACTTTTCAATCCAATCTTTATGCAAGATTGCCAATGTATCTAAAAGTGGTTATTATAAGTGGCTAAGACGCCAGGAGTCCCCTACATCTAAGAAGTTAGAGGATAACAAAATAAAGGAATTAATTATGGAGTGCCACACTAAACTCAAAGGTATTTATGGATATCGTAGAGTACAAATATGGTTAAAGTTGAAATACAATCTTCACTTGAATCATAAACGAGTACAAAGGTTAATGAATGAGTTAGGTATTAAAGCCGTTATTAGAAAAAAACGTCCTTATTATGGTAAGAAAGAAGCTTATGTAGTTTCAGACAATCATCTAAATAGGGAATTTACAGCCTCAAAACCAAACGAGAAATGGGTAACAGACATTACCTATTTAATTTTTAATGGCCAAAAATTATATTTATCTGCCATAAAGGATTTATATAATAATGAAATCATTGCCTATGAAATAAGCCGGAGAAACGACCTGAAATTAGTCATAGATACGGTCAAAAAAGCAAAAAGAAAAAGGGATGTGAAAGGTGTTCTCCTCCATAGCGATCAGGGGTTCCAGTATACATCTAAACAATATAATAAATTGCTACATAAATATCAAATGAAAGCCAGTATGTCTAGAAAAGGCAACTGTTGGGATAACGCATCTATGGAGAATTTCTTCAGTCATTTTAAATCGGAGTGTTTTCATCTATACACCTTCCGAACAGCTGAAGAGGTTAAGTTTGCTGTGCACCAATACATACGATTCTATAATTACCAGAGATTTCAAAAGAAATTAAATAACCTGAGTCCTTATATATACAGAACTCAGGCTGCTTAAATTTGCGTTTTTATCACTGTCTACTTGACAGGGGTCACTTCA
>NZ_JAXOFX010000039.1:0-1478 GCF_034427655.1 Robertmurraya mangrovi | reverse complement strand
GGTAGTGACCCCTAAAAGTTAGAGTTTTAATTATGCAGCTTTTTGGCTAGTTTGAGTTCGGTATTGCACGGGACTTAAACCAGCCAATTTTACTTTAATTCTTTCGTTATTGTAATAATAAATGTAGTTATCAATCTTTTGTTTTAGTTCAGTATAAGGCAATAGTGCCTCGCCATAGTACATTTCTTGTTTCATAATCCCAAAGAAATTTTCCATAGTGGCATTATCTGCACACGTAGCTTTCCTAGACATGCTTTGAAAGATTTTGTTTTTCTTCAATTCTTTTACCCATTTGTTATGTTGGTAATGCCATCCTTGGTCGGAGTGTATAGTTGTTCGATACGCTGCTGTAATCTTAATGGATTTAATTGCCTGATCAAGGGGCTTAAGTACAAGATCCAAAGTTGGCTTATTTGAAATGCCGTAAGATATAATTTCACCATTATATAAATCTAGGATAGGGCTCAAATATAGTTTCTCTTCCCCCGCACACTTAAATTCCGTGATATCTGTTACCAGCTTTTGAAGTCGAATAGGGGTACTGAATCGACGATTTAGACGATTTTTGGCTACCCTACCAACCGAGCCTTTATACGAATTATAACGACGAGATTTGCGAGTGAACTTTACGCATTTTAAACCCAGCTCTTTCATTATTCGTTGAACTTTCTTATGGTTTACCAGATACCCTTTCGCTCTTAGCTCTAAATGAATACGTCGATATCCATATTTCCCCTCATGTTTATGAAACAACTCAATAACCAACTCTTTCAAAGCTTGGTCTGGATCTTCTTTCTTAGATTGCTTAATATGATAATGATAGGTTGCTTCTGGTATGCCTACTACCTCTAACACATCTGTTAATTTGAATCCTTCTTCTTTGAGTTCGAATGCTACCGTTGCTTGTGCTTTTCTAGGTAGGCAGACGGATTCTCCTGAAAAGCTTTTAACTTTTTTAAGTACGCAATTTCTAATCGAAGAAGTTCATTTTCCCGCTCTAATTGTTCCTCGCGAGACATTGATTTTTCTTGTTTTGATGGGTTCGCTTTTCTTTTTCCAGACATATGGGGCCGTCCTTTCGGTTTCGATTCGAGCCCTACAATCCCTTCATTAAGAAAAGTTTTCTTCCAGCTAGCAATGAGAGACCGATTATTCATCTTAAACTCTATTGCAGTATCTTGGTAAGAAGCGCCCGTTTGTTTCATAAAGTTTAATACATCCAACTTAAATTGAACAGAATAAACCTCTTTAGAACGCTTTTTACTTAATCCCTTTTTACCAAATGCTTTATATGAATTTACCCACCTTTCAATAATACTTTTACTTGGAATTTCATATTTCTGAGCTAATAACTTATATCCCAAAGAATCTTCAAGATATTCCTTAACAACCTTCAACTTAAATTGATCACTATACTTCGACATACAAAAAACACCCCAAAAGTTAGATTTCTACTCTAACTTTTGGGGTGCAGTACC
>NZ_JAXOFX010000038.1:0-1609 GCF_034427655.1 Robertmurraya mangrovi | reverse complement strand
AAAAACTGGCTCCACGTCCATTTTACGTTGGCGGTAAATGGCAGCCGTTTCTTCATCTGAAAGCTTCGTTCTCACATATTCTTTTTGTTGTTCCCATTTCTCATTGATCATGAGTTGGCGATTATTTCCTTCTTGCGCCTTCGTACAGTTCTTACGCAGTGGACAGTCCGTACAATCCTCACATTCATAGACTTTGAATGTACGCTCGAATCCTGTTTTATCCGTACGAACCGAATGGTATTTAAACCGAACTGGTTGCTGATTAGGACAGGTATAGCTATCACTTTCCTCATCATAGGTCCAGTTGCTTGTTTTGAACGGATCGTTTTTGTATTTTTTCTTTTGTTCATTTAAATAATGACCATATGTAATGAGCGGTGTACGCTTGCGTTTTGAAAGAATATCATCGTAATTTTGCTCGCTTCCATAGCCTGCATCCGCAACGATATGTTCGGGTAATGAAAAGAACTGACCCTCGATTTGATCAAGGAATGGAATGAGGGTTTTCGTATCGGTTGGGTTTGGAAAAATACCGTACGCCAGTGTAAATTGTCCTTCTGTTGCCACCTGAAGGTTGTAGCCTGCTTTGAGTTGACCGTTTTTCATATAATCGTCTTTCATTCGCATAAATGTCGCGTCTTTATCCGTTTTGGAATAGCTGTTACGTGAACCAAAAATCTCAAAATCCTCTTCATACTTCTGCTTACGCTCTATCCAATCATTCACTTGTTTCAGAATCTGTTTCGGTGTTTTTCGTTCCCTACGTAACTGTTTACGCGTAGCGACATCTTCTGAGTTGTCTATTTTTTTTGTATAGTCCTTGACCACTTCTTCTAATTTTTCACCAATTTGCGTGAGTTCTTCAATAGAAAGCTGCTCCTCTTCTTCCCGTTTTAATTCGGGGATGATTTCTTTTTCAAGTAGTTCGTCATACATTTGATTTGATTTCTCAACGAGTTTTTGGTGATGCTTCTCCACAGCTTTTTTCCAAACGAACGTGAATTTATTGGCATTCGCTTCAATTTTCGTACCATCAATAAAAATGGCTTCTTGATCAATTAATTTTTCTTCAACTAATTGACAACGGAACTGCACAAAACATTGGCGAATGAGTTCTTTCATATCGGGATGAACACGGAAACGATTGATCGTCCGATAGCTAGGCTCATACCCTTGGGCTAGCCACATCATACGGATACTATCTTTCGTCAAATCTTCTATTTTGCGACCAGAGAAACTAGATTGCGTATAACCACATAAAATGATTTTTAACATCATCCGTGGGTGATAGGATGGACAACCGGTGTAATGGACAAAGGATCGAAAAGCTTCATCGGAAATATTTTCCACTAAGTGGTGAATAGAAAAGGCGATATCGTTTTCTTGTAATTTAACGGCTAAATCTAGAGGCAAAACTATTTGATTCATGTTATAATTTTTAAACATAAGGATCCTTCTTTCTGGTTAAATTTTGTGTGGTAACTTTATTTTATCAGAAGTGGTCCTTATTTTTATTCCAAAAATAATTAGAGCCGGTGAAATTTTACTCGTCGTAAAATTTCACCGGCTTTTTCATCTTTGAGGTGGGTTTTGTCCCAGGCTCTTCTAA
>NZ_JAXOFX010000037.1:0-1679 GCF_034427655.1 Robertmurraya mangrovi | reverse complement strand
AGGTCAGAGGTGGAAGCATGGTGACATGTGGAGCTGACTGATACTAATCGATCGAGGACTTAACCACATTATTGGTGATTACTCGAATTCTTCTTCTTCAATCATTATCTAGTTTTGAGGGAATAATGTTTTTTCACGGTAGTGAAAAGAACTTTCCTTAATAGTCTGGTGGCGATGGCGAGAAGGTCACACCCGTTCCCATACCGAACACGGAAGTTAAGCTTCTCAGCGCCAATGGTAGTTAGGGGCTGTCCCCTTGTGAGAGTAGGACGTCGCCGGGCTTTTAAATAATGGAGGATTAGCTCAGCTGGGAGAGCACCTGCCTTACAAGCAGGGGGTCGGCGGTTCGATCCCGTCATCCTCCACCAAAACTTTTTTACGGAACGTCAGTGGAATAAAAAGAGTTTTCCTTAATATCCACGTAACGTAACGAAGTAATCAGTTTCATCCTTAATATTATTATGCCGGTGTAGCTCAGTTGGTAGAGCAACTGACTTGTAATCAGTAGGTCGTGGGTTCGACTCCTATCGCCGGCACCATTTTATTTTTGTCTTAAAATGAGCCATTAGCTCAGTTGGTAGAGCAACGAGCAATACTACTTGAATTACTTCGAGTTGTACCCATCGAGCTGCTTCTTGACTAATCTTCCTGAGATGGGGACATCGTAGATGCCTTGATTCAGTGAAGAATCATAGTACAAAGCCAAATATTATTGAGAGCCATTAGCTCAGTTGGTAGAGCATCTGACTTTTAATCAGAGGGTCGGAGGTTCGAGTCCTCCATGGCTCACTTTTCTTAAGCAAAATAGATTTTCTTTAATTAAATTGCGGGTGTGGCGGAATTGGCAGACGCACTAGACTTAGGATCTAGCGCCGCAAGGCGTGGGGGTTCGACTCCCTTCACCCGCACCAAGATTTATTACGGTAGAACAGAATAAAAATTAACGCGGAAGTAGTTCAGTGGTAGAACACCACCTTGCCAAGGTGGGGGTCGCGGGTTCGAATCCCGTCTTCCGCTCCAAAATATGCCGGGGTGGCGGAACTGGCAGACGCACAGGACTTAAAATCCTGCGGTAGGTGACTACCGTACCGGTTCGATTCCGGTCCTCGGCATTAAACTTTTTTTTGAAGTATCAAAAGAAGTTTTCTTAATGTTTTGCTAAAATAGAAAGCTTTTATAAATTTGCGCCCGTAGCTCAATTGGATAGAGCGTCTGACTACGGATCAGAAGGTTATGGGTTCGACTCCTTTCGGGCGCGCCATAAAATACAATGTTTACGGGGAGTAGCTCAGCTTGGTAGAGCACTTGGTTTGGGACCAAGGGGTCGCAGGTTCGAATCCTGTCTTCCCGACCACTAAATAATAAGGGGCCTTAGCTCAGCTGGGAGAGCGCCTGCCTTGCACGCAGGAGGTCAGCGGTTCGATCCCGCTAGGCTCCACCAAAAAAATATTTGACAAAGCTTTATTGCTTTGATAGTATTGATAAAGTCGCTGTGAGCGATTGAATTGTCCTTTGAAAACTGAACAAATCATACGTCAACGTTTAATTTTAATTTTATTTTTTTAAGAGCTAAATCTTACTCTTTATTGGAGAGTTTGATCCTGGCTCAGGACGAACGCTGGCGGCGTGCCTAATACATGCAAGTCGAGCGAAGTTTTAAAAGCTTGCTTTTGAAACTT
>NZ_JAXOFX010000036.1:0-1730 GCF_034427655.1 Robertmurraya mangrovi | reverse complement strand
CCCCACTCAACATTGGTATATAGGTTGTTTTTAGGCATCTTTAATAAGAGAAGCTATATTCGGCTTCTTTACTAAGTTAAGCTATGAGCCTTTAGGCTAAATGATCTCCTTCTTTAGCTTACTACCAAAACTTCAATTCTAAGAATGGCTGTCAAGTGCTTTCCTTGACTGGCATTCTTAGAATTGAGAAACTCCATTAAGCTAAGGAAGGGATTATTTAAACGTCACTCCTTCTTATAATTATTTGAATAGATAGTAAGAACACGGCACGAAGGCAAAAATCTCTACTGCGGTTAGCATTCTGATATTCGTGGGTTCACACATTTTATCTTTCCGTATAAAGGACTTTCCACAAACTCGAGGCGTGCGTTAACCTAATTAAGATATAGCACAGAGGAGGCACGTGGATTTTCCTTTCCGGTATTACTCTTTGCCTTCGAGCCCTATTCTCAGCTATCTATTGAATTAATTTACTAGTTTAAGTTTCCAATATTTAAATTACACATTCATGTAGTGACTTCTAACTCTTGTGTTATAGCCCAAATAAAACCGGCCAACTCTCTTGCGACTGCAGTAATTGCTTTTCCACCATTTTTTCCTTTTGACAGTAGTTGATAATATTTTTTATGAAGGCGTTTTTGAGCTTTCCATGAAATTGCTTGAATAGCTGGTGGGAGACCATCTATTCGTTTCTTTAACTCTCCTTTTACTGCGGGTTGATAGCGATAACTCCAGGCTGATTCAGTCAATAAACGTCGTATATGGCGATTTCCTGTTTTGGTAATCTCCCCTTGTCTCCTTTTTTCACCACTTGAAAACTCACTTGGAACTAACCCTACATAGGCCATAAATTGCCTTGGAGTAGGAAAGCGTTTAAATGAACCAATTTCGGCTACAAGACTTGTGGCTGTTATAAGGGCCACACCTCTTAGTGCTTGTAAGGCTTGTATCGTAGGTGCATGAATCCCTTGGGTTGCCTGAATCTTAATTTCCTCTTCGAGTCTAAGAATACGTTGTTCTAACTCTTTTAACTGATGATAATATTCCTGAAAAACCACTCGCAAAACAGAACTTTCAAACTTTAATGTGTCTAACCAATCACGATACTTTTTAGTCCATTTATTAATTCCAACAGGTTGTTTAAGGTTATTACGTAATAAAAACTTCGATAAGCGATGTTTAGCTCTTAGCTCATCTTCTTTTGCGTCTTCACGTGCTCGAACTAGATCACGGAGTGCCTCATCTTCTGGAGTAGGAATATAAATAGATGTTAACTCGCCTGCTCGATATAACTGAGCGAGTCGAATAGAGTCCCTACGATCTGTTTTAATACGCTCACCTGGCTTTTGTGGAATTAATGATGGGGCTATCACATCACAATGAACACCCAAAGTAATTAATAATCTATATAGTGGGTACCCTGTAGCGCCTGCTTCATAACAAACCCGTAGAGTGTCAGGGTCTCCAAGTTTCTTAATTAATTTTCTAATTTGTTCAGGGGTATTAGAAATCATACCTAAGTATCTAGGTTCGCCACGACCCTCATCAGCAATAGCAACAGCAATTTTTTCTTTTGACACGTCTAAACCTACGTATTTTATGGTATCCTTCATAATAACTAGCTCCTTCCGTAATGTAGCTCTGATTTGGTTTGTTTTATCAATAAACATTCTTACCAAATTAACCTACGAATTTACGAGTAAGGAGCTAGTTTCGTTCATGATAACTCG
>NZ_JAXOFX010000035.1:0-1867 GCF_034427655.1 Robertmurraya mangrovi | reverse complement strand
AAATCGAGTAGAGGGAAAATAAGTTGATTATTTTCGCCCCTCTCACACCACCGTACGTACGGTTCCGTATACGGCGGTTCAATTTATATTACAGTGTGTGCTTTTAGATAATGCTCTAAAGCAGAGGGAAGTCCCCTCTGCTTTAGTCTTTTGTTTGAAATTGCTCTATGGATAACCTTCGATAATCCTATAAACCGGTAACCCCTTCGGCAGAAGGTTAATCCCTTAGCTTCCTCCTTCGGAATTCCAAGCTGGATAAGCGAATTGATTTGTTTCTTCGATACCTTCCATTGTTTCCAGATGATTACCCTAATTCTGGAGCGTAACTTCTCATCAATACGAGTCATTACCTTTTTCATATTTGATATTCTAAAGTAATTTACCCATCCGAATATGACTTGTTTCAATTTCAAAATTCGGTAATCTAACGGGATACTCCAGTTCCTCTTAGTCAGTTGCCGAAGTTTCCTTTGAAATTTCTGTACAGAAGTTAGGTGTGGTTTCACTTGGTATCCACTGTTTTTAAAATCGTAATAGTAACCAAAGCCCAAGAACTTCAAATCTCCCGGACGGGAGACTTTACTCTTTTCTGCGTTTACTAACAACCCTAACTTCTCTTCTATAAATTTCACGATTGATTTCATCACTCTGTCTGCTGCTTTCTCACTCTTCACAAAAATGAGCGAGTCATCCGCGTATCTCACGAATCGCAGTCCTCTACCTTCTAGTTCCTTATCGAGTTCATTTAACATAATATTACTTAATAATGGGCTGAGGTTCCCTCCTTGCGGAGTACCGACAGGTGTTTCTTCATATTTCCCTTTCACCATGACTCCACTGACTAGGAATCTTCTGATTAAAGAGATGACATCCCCATCATCTATTGTGTTGGCAATAATTCGCATAAGTTTATCGTGATGAACGGTATCGAAGAATCTTTCAAGGTCAATGTCCACTACCCAATCATATCCATCATTTAGAAATTCCAAGCTTTTTATGATTGCCATTTCGCAACTTCTTTTTGGTCTGAAACCATAGCTGAATTCACTGAACTGCTTTTCAAATATCGGACTGAGAACTTGATGAATGGCTTGTTGAACGACTCTATCCACTACTGTTGGTATTCCCAACTTGCGCATCTTGCCGTTTTCTTTTGGGATTTCCACTCTTAAGGCAGCTTGTGGTTGGTATTTTCTTGTTCTGATGCGCTGACGTAGCTCATCTTTGTTCTCTTTCAGAAATTGCTTTAGTTCGTCGACGGTTACTCCATCAATCCCACTTGCACCTTTATTTTTATAGACACGCAAGTAGGCTTCGTTCATATTTTGGTTACTTAGAATCTGTTCTAAAAGTTCCACACTCGTTTCCCCTTTCCTCTCACGTAGTAAGTGATAGCTCTATTTTGGTTAGCCTTTGAGATACGCTCATACTTTCACCATTAACCCATTCGGAGTACGTCACTTACGCATTCGTGGTGTTGAAACACTATAAATTGTTCAGCCCTTCATGAGTTTATTTCATTACTATGGCTTCTGCTGACTTCTTGCGGCTAACCTTTTTCGACTGTACTTCTGTACATCCGCAAGACCTCCCAGGGTAAGACAACTATCTTTCCTCTTTTACTCGCCTGATTTACTCTACAAAGTTACGCACATCTTTTGGACTTTGACTTGTCTTGGAGCCTCATCCCTTTTTAAAGCCTTAGTATCAGGTTTCTGTACGTCGAGCCAAGATTTTATTCCACGCTTCCTCCAGCCCTTATCTCACGATAAGTACCTTGCGCTTCCTTAGTGGTTGGTCGATGTGTACCCCCACAGTGGACTTTCACCACCTAGATAATTGCCATGCCTGGCACACAAGAAAAAGA
>NZ_JAXOFX010000034.1:0-2295 GCF_034427655.1 Robertmurraya mangrovi | reverse complement strand
TGCTTCCACCTCTGACCTATCTACCTGATCATCTTTCAGGGATCTTACTAGCTTGCGCTATGGGAAATCTCATCTTGAGGGGGGCTTCATGCTTAGATGCTTTCAGCACTTATCCCTTCCGCACATAGCTACCCAGCGATGCTCTTGGCAGAACAACTGGTACACCAGCGGTGCGTCCATCCCGGTCCTCTCGTACTAAGGACAGCTCCTCTCAAATTTCCTACGCCCACGACGGATAGGGACCGAACTGTCTCACGACGTTCTGAACCCAGCTCGCGTACCGCTTTAATGGGCGAACAGCCCAACCCTTGGGACCGACTACAGCCCCAGGATGCGATGAGCCGACATCGAGGTGCCAAACCTCCCCGTCGATGTGGACTCTTGGGGGAGATAAGCCTGTTATCCCCGGGGTAGCTTTTATCCGTTGAGCGATGGCCCTTCCATGCGGAACCACCGGATCACTAAGCCCGACTTTCGTCCCTGCTCGACTTGTAGGTCTCGCAGTCAAGCTCCCTTGTGCCTTTACACTCTACGAATGATTTCCAACCATTCTGAGGGAACCTTTGGGCGCCTCCGTTACTCTTTAGGAGGCGACCGCCCCAGTCAAACTGCCCACCTGACACTGTCTCCCATCCCGATCAGGGATGTGGGTTAGAATTTCAATACAGCCAGAGTAGTATCCCACCGACGCCTCCACCGAAGCTGGCGCTCCGGCTTCTCAGGCTCCTACCTATCCTGTACAAGCTGTACCAAAATTCAATATCAGGCTACAGTAAAGCTCCACGGGGTCTTTCCGTCCTGTCGCGGGTAACCTGCATCTTCACAGGTACTATAATTTCACCGAGTCTCTCGTTGAGACAGTGCCCAGATCGTTACGCCTTTCGTGCGGGTCGGAACTTACCCGACAAGGAATTTCGCTACCTTAGGACCGTTATAGTTACGGCCGCCGTTTACTGGGGCTTCGATTCAGAGCTTCGCTTGCGCTAACCCCTCCTCTTAACCTTCCAGCACCGGGCAGGCGTCAGCCCCTATACTTCGCCTTGCGGCTTCGCAGAGACCTGTGTTTTTGCTAAACAGTCGCCTGGGCCTATTCACTGCGGCTTATCACAGCTATTCACCGTAATAAGCACCCCTTCTCCCGAAGTTACGGGGTCATTTTGCCGAGTTCCTTAACGAGAGTTCTCTCGCTCACCTTAGGATTCTCTCCTCGCCTACCTGTGTCGGTTTGCGGTACGGGCACCTTTTTCCTCGCTAGAGGCTTTTCTTGGCAGTGTGGAATCAGGAACTTCGGTACTTATATTTCCCTCGCTATCACAGCTCAGCCGTATGATCATGGGATTTGCCTCATGATCAGCCTAACTGCTTAGACGCACATATCCAGCAGTGCGCTTACCCTATCCTCCTGCGTCCCCCCATTGCTCAAACGGAAAAGAGGTGGTACAGGAATATCAACCTGTTGTCCATCGCCTACGCCTTTCGGCCTCGGCTTAGGTCCCGACTAACCCTGAGCGGACGAGCCTTCCTCAGGAAACCTTAGGCATTCGGTGGATGGGATTCTCACCCATCTTTCGCTACTCATACCGGCATTCTCACTTCTAAGCGCTCCACCAGTCCTTACGGTCTAGCTTCAACGCCCTTAGAACGCTCTCCTACCACTGACATCTAAGATGTCAATCCACAGCTTCGGTGATACGTTTAGCCCCGGTACATTTTCGGCGCGGAGTCACTCGACCAGTGAGCTATTACGCACTCTTTAAATGGTGGCTGCTTCTAAGCCAACATCCTGGTTGTCTAAGCAACTCCACATCCTTTTCCACTTAACGTATACTTTGGGACCTTAGCTGGTGGTCTGGGCTGTTTCCCTTTCGACTACGGATCTTATCACTCGCAGTCTGACTCCCATGGATAAGTCTTTGGCATTCGGAGTTTGTCTGAATTCGGTAACCCGATGAGGGCCCCTAGTCCAAACAGTGCTCTACCTCCAAGACTCTTACTACATGAGGCTAGCCCTAAAGCTATTTCGGAGAGAACCAGCTATCTCCAAGTTCGATTGGAATTTCTCCGCTACCCACACCTCATCCCCGCACTTTTCAACGTGCGTGGGTTCGGGCCTCCATCCAGTGTTACCTGGACTTCACCCTGGACATGGGTAGATCACCTGGTTTCGGGTCTACGACCACATACTAAATTCGCCCTATTCAGACTCGCTTTCGCTACGGCTCCGTCTCTTCAACTTAACCTCGCATGTAATCGTAACTCGCCGGTTCATTCTACAAAAGGCACGCTATCACCCAT
>NZ_JAXOFX010000033.1:0-3082 GCF_034427655.1 Robertmurraya mangrovi | reverse complement strand
CTACATTTATTATTACAATAACGAAAGAATTAAAGTAAAATTGGCTGGTTTAAGTCCCGTGCAATACCGAACTCAAACTAGCCAAAAAGCTGCATAATTAAAACTCTAACTTTTAGGGGTCACTACCGTGAAGGGTCTTCCTTTTCTACTTATGATCCTCCACCCTCTTTGCCGCCACCTTCTTTAATTTCTCCAGCGGCTTTAAGTAGGAGAGCTTGAACTTTCGCTTGGTATAAAGGACTCTCAAAAGTTTCAGTCATAACCTTTTGCAAGTGTTCTCTGTATTCTTTGCTTTTAAGAATTTTTGTTACTGCCTTTTCCATTTCGGGATCTTGCAAAACTTCTATCATCATGCCTCTATATTCGGGATCCTTCATTAGATCCTTTATTAACTTCTCATGTTCGTCTCTAAGACTTGTAGCAACACTCTCAGCAAATTTAGGATCTTGGAGATTTTTTTTCCAAAACTCAGTTCCTTTATCTGAAACAAGAGTCTTTTCTATTGTATCAGAGACAACAGTTTGGTCCATGACTAATTGTTGCTTCATGGCATCATCTGACATGACTTCTTGAATAGCCTTTTTTCCATCATCTGTTTTAAGGATATCTACTACCATCTTTTTCGTTTCATCATAATCTGACTCCTTAGCACCAGCTTCATTCTGAGCACAACCAGTAATCAGAACAAGTAGTACAGGGAGGAGCAAATAAAAGTTTTTATACATAATGATAGCTCCTTTCGTAGTTATCCTATACTTTAGGATGTGAAAAATCGACAAATTCTATACGTTTAAAATCAATGCCTAGATTTTTCAGAAGTGGGTTGGTACAATCATAGGAGTGAAAGAAAAGTAATGGAGGAAATAAAAAGTGAACAGTCGTAATCTTGTAAGATTGTTTCTTTCGACATTATTAGTTGGGGGTATCACAACTGGTATAGTCGGATTTATAGTTAGATGGGATGAGTTTCAACCCTATTTTACAGACTTTAATGCCTTAGAAATATTATCTATTTTGTTTTGGTTATTCGGTGTTGGACTTATATTTAGTATTATAAGTCAAATGGGATTCTTCGCCTATCTAACCGTTCATCGCTTTGGACTTGGAATATTCAAATCGTTAAAACTTTGGAATGCTGTACAGTTAATCTTAATTGTATTTGTCCTTTTTGACTTAGTTTATTTTCGATTCAAAGCTTTTGCTAAAGAGGGAGATAGCATTCTATCGTATGTAGGTGTGGCTATCTTTATTGCTCTAGTAGGTATTATTATTGCTTACATTAAGTCAAAACAAACGAATAAGGAAGCTTTTATCCCGGCCTTATTTTTTATGGTTGTTGTGACAACTTTAGAATGGGTCCCAGTTTTAAGGGTTAATGAAGAGAGCTGGTTATACTTAATGCTCCTACCATTGTTAGTGTGTAACGCATACCAACTCCTCATTCTTCACAAACTAAATCAAAAATCAGTTCAAGCAAAAGTAACAAAGCCATCTAAATAAGATGGCTTTGTTTTTTATTAAAGTTAAAGTATATGCTTTTGAAGTTAGACAACTGTCTAGCTCAAGTGCCCAGCGACTAGTGGACGTCGCTGAACGGGGCGCTTGCGCTTTTCTTAATTAATTTCCTTAGAATCTGCATTTGCATTCGCGATCATTTCTGATACCGTTACTAATTTTAAGTTTTTGTTTTTGACTTTATTAATGATGGACGGTAGAGCTTGAGCAGTTTGTTTTGCTGAGTCCGATGCATGTAGAAGAACGATGTCGCCTTTTTTGGCATCAGAGACATTATCGATGATTACTTCTACACCTGGATTTGACCAGTCCTTTGAATCAATACTCCAGTGAACTACAGTAAGCCCGAGACGGTCAGCAATTTTTAATGTTTTTTGATCAAAGTGTCCAGTTGGTGCTCGGACCAGTTTAATATCTTTAACATTTAATTTCTTAAATGCTTCTTGAGCGCGTATTAAGTCTTTTCTAACTTTGGCTTCATCAAGTTCAGTATAATCTTCATAATTGTATCCTAATATTCCTATCTCATACCCCTCTTTAACAATCCTTTCAACAATGGTTGGGTGCCTCTCCGCCCATGATCCGGATAAAAAGAACGTTGCAGTCTTTACATTTTCCGCTTTTAAAACATCTAAAATTGGTTCAGCTTTTTCATCTCCCCAACCAATATTAAAGGTTAAAGCTATATCTTTTTCTCCTTTATAAATTGCTTTTGGCCCATTTTTACCGGAAAATACAGGTACATTAACTAAGTTTTCCATATACAAAAACCATGCTGTAAAAAAGGCTGCAATTACAACTAGAAATACTTGTTTTACCAACTTTCCATTCAATACATAAAAAAAGTTCATCCAACTATCACCTCGTCCAATACAATACTTGTCTCATATCTATGCCAAAATAAAAAGAAGTATGATAGAGAGTTTTAACTTATAAAAATATTTATTTTGGAAAACACTACTAGAACCAAAATCATTAAGGAGTGTTTACATAGATATGCTAGGTTTGATGATTAATGAAAAAGAAGTAAAAGAAATGCAGTACTTGATTAAAAGGGAAATGGACGAGATATTATTTGATCTGAATGATAATCGAATTGATCATATAGTAAAAAGAGCAATGGAAGAAAGATATAAAATTTTGTTCTCTCTGTTTAAAAGGGTTGCTTCCTCTAGTGAATGCTTAAGGTACACAAGGTCAAGTAATCAATCAAAAGTGAAAAAGGGATAGGATATTTAAAATTTGAGTTGACTCTTAATTATTATTTTGTTATATTAATAAACGTCGCTGATAGACAAGCGATAAAACAGCTTTAGAAGTTCTGAAAAATATTGTTGACATCATTAATTAAATGATGCTAAAATAACAAAGTCGCCAATGAGCGACAAAAGTCAATTTGCTCTTTGAAAACTGAACGAATCATACGTCAACGTTAATCTATTTTTATTTTTTTAAGAGCTAAATCTTACTCTTTATTGGAGAGTTTGATCCTGGCTCAGGACGAACGCTGGCGGCGTGCCTAATACATGCAAGTCGAGCGAAGTTTTAAAAGCTTGCTTTTGAAACT
>NZ_JAXOFX010000032.1:0-16401 GCF_034427655.1 Robertmurraya mangrovi | reverse complement strand
CTAAGTTTCAAAAGCAAGCTTTTAAAACTTCGCTCGACTTGCATGTATTAGGCACGCCGCCAGCGTTCGTCCTGAGCCAGGATCAAACTCTCCAATAAAGAGTAAGATTAGCTCTTAAAAATAATAAATTAAACGTTGACGTATGATTTGTTTAGTTTTCAAAGAACATCTTGTCGCATAAGCGACTTTTATAATATATCATCCGTCTAAGTTAATGTCAACAATGTTTTGAAATTGTTTTTTTAACTTGTGACGTTGTGACGACTTTTAAAATATTATCATCCTAATAACAATTGGTCAATAGTTTTTTAAAAACTTTTTTTCTAAATGATTCGTTATTATTCTATGCAAAAAAATTAGCCGCTCGATTGCGACTGAAGTAAGCACGGTATACAACTACTACTATAAAATCCAAGATTGAATGGCAACTAATGCACATAATCCTGGTATTCCAAGAAATCCCGAGATAGCTGATGTTGCAAAATTAATCGGAACATGAATTCCGAACTGATTGCCAAATGCATTTAAGAAAAATAAGAATAATGCTCCTATTAACAACTTAATCATACCTTGTCCAATGTATCTCACTGGTTTAATTGGTGCTCCTATAAATAAAAGCATTAATATTAGACCGGCTATTATTGAAATAACGAATATCGGCTCCATAAAAAAATCCTCCTCCATTACACTTGTACTATACATATATGTACAAGTTATGCTATTTAGACCTGGAGAAGGATTTATATTATGTTATTTTTGAACTTTTGTATTTCTTGCTTTGGCTTCTCTAAGAAGGTAAAAGTACTTTGCTTCTTCAATCTTCGCACTACAAATAAACTGGTCTGATGGGTCAAAGCTTTTTTCAACTAGTGTTTTTTGTCTATTCCAATTTTCCTTGAAATGATCCAGTTGGTTTAACAACTTCTCATCAAACTCTTTTCTAAGCCAACCCTTTCGTCGAAAAAACATTGTTAATTTCCCTCGCTTTAAACTTCTCTTCTTCCTTCAAGCGCTTTGGACAATGTTACTTCATCTGCATATTCTAAATCCCCACCAACTGGAAGACCATGAGCAATTCTAGTTACTTTAATTCCAGATGGCTTTAGTAGTCGGGAGATATACATAGCTGTTGCTTCCCCTTCTATGTTTGGGTTAGTAGCCAGAATGATTTCTTCTACTGTTTCATCTTGAAGTCTTTTCAGAAGGTCAGGTATGTTAATGTCTTCAGGGCCAATCCCGTCCATAGGTGAAATAGCTCCGTGTAATACATGATACAGACCATTAAATTCCTTCATTTTTTCCATGGCAATTACATCTTTCGGGTCCTGTACCACACAAATAATCGTCCGATTGCGTCTTCCGTCTTCACAAATATAACAAGGATCTTGATCCGTTATATGACCACATACTGAGCAATAAGATAGATTCCTTTTTGCATTAACTAATGCTTTAGCAAAATCTAATACAGTATCTTCTTTCATATTTAAAACAAAAAAAGCCAGTCGCGCGGCTGTTTTTGGGCCGATCCCTGGCAATTTCATAAAGCTATCAATAAGCTTTGATATCGGTTCAGGATAATGCATGTTTCAGTTGTCCTCTCTTAGAACATTCCTGGAAGGTTCATCCCTTTTGTGAATTGTCCCATTGTATCATTTGTTAGCTCTTCAGCTTTTTTTAGAGCATCGTTTGTTGCAGCTAGTACTAGATCTTGTAACATGTCGATATCTTCTGGATCAACTACTTCTTCTTTAATATTTACTTCTAAAACTTGTTTATGTCCTGATACGATAACCGTTACCATACCGCCGCCAGCTGTTCCTTCAATTCTTTTTTCACCTAGCTCTTCTTGAGCCTGAGCCATTTTCTTTTGCATTTTTTGCATTTGTTTCATCATATTTTGCATATTACCCATTCCACGCATATTAACACTCTCCAATATATTGATCTTATTAATAAATTATAACTATCATACACAAAGGTTACCACATTACTTGTAGGCTGTTTTCAAAAGTATGTATGGATAACCAAGAGAATGAAAGAATCCTTGGTTATCTGACTTAATCTTTTATCTCAACTAAATCGTCTCCAAAAAGCTTTAGAGCTTCCGATACAATCGGTTCATCCTTTTGGCTTTCAAGCCCCTCTTGTCCTTCTTGTTCTGGAAGGTCATCCCGGTGATTCGATAAAAAGCTTTCACGTATATTATGCCACTGATCTTCCGGTACTCCAATAATTTGTAGATTTTTTCCCGTTAGCTCTTGAATTAAACTAGATATGGCTGTTAAAAAATTCATGTTATCCATTGCCATTTGACAGTGAATTTCATATTTAAAACTTATGATAAAAGCTGCTGTGGAGGCAGCTACAGGTTCAGCTTCATTTAAGAGAGCAGCCTGTGAGCGCATTTGTTTATGGACTAAACGCCCTAACATTTCACCCCAACAACCTTTTACTACATTTAAATCCGTTTTAGTTGCTTGCTTTAAAACTTCATTGATTTTACCAACTGGAGCTTGGAATCCTTTTCTAGAAGTTCTTTGAGCTTTCTTTTGAGGAGTTGCTTGTGTTTCCTCATTTACAACCACACCGTTTTGCTTTATCTCCCTTAGCTCTGTCTCAAGTTGGGTAATCTTCTTCACTAACTCTTCCAATTCAGCTGAATCGCTAATTTGTTTTTTTGTTTCGAGCTGACAAAGCTTTACAATGGAAACTTCTAGAAAAATTCTCGGATGATTCGTAAATCGCATGTCTTGCTGTGCTTTATTTAAAACCTCTATCAGTTTGAATATTTCCTCATGATCTATTTTATCAGCTAACTCTTGAAAAGTTCCATCAATCATGACTCTATCTAGTGATTCTTCTAAATTCGGAGCTGTTTTAAATAAAAGCATATCTCGATAATATAAGATAAAGTCTTCAATAAATCTTGATGGGTCCTTACCTTGGAATAATAATTCCTCTAATGCCTCTAGACCTTGAGCAACTTCTTTTTCATTAACAGCTAATGCTAGTTGATTTAAGAAGCCTTGTGAAACTGAACCAGTCACAGTTAGTGCATCTTCTACTGTTACTTGATCCTGACTGAATGAGATTGCTTGATCTAGTAAACTAAGTGCATCACGCATACCACCTTCAGCTGCTCTGGCAACTATTTGAAGAGCTTGATCCTCGTAATTAACACCAGATTCGTCTACTATTAGTTTCATTCTATTCACTATAGCTTGTGCTGTAATTCTTTTAAAATCAAATCTTTGACATCTTGAGATGATTGTTAATGGAATTTTATGTGGCTCTGTTGTTGCTAAAATAAAAATGACGTGTTTAGGCGGTTCTTCGAGCGTCTTTAATAATGCATTAAAAGCACCAATGGATAGCATATGCACTTCATCGACAATGTAGACCTTGTATTTGACAGAACTTGGTGCATATTTAACTTTATCACGTATGTCACGGATTTCTTCAACACCATTATTAGAAGCAGCATCTATTTCTATTACATCTGGTATCGAGCCGTCGGTTATACCTTTACATGAAGAACATTCATTACAAGGTTCATTAGTAGGTGATTTTTCACAATTAACTGCCTTCGCTAATATTTTTGCTGCACTAGTTTTACCAGTGCCTCGAGGACCAGAAAAGAGATAGGCATGCGAAATCTTTTGTTGAAGCAGGGCGTTTTGCAAAGTTTTAGTAACATGTTCCTGTCCAACAACATCAATAAATTGCTGAGGACGCCAAACACGATATAGAGCTTGATAACTCAATGACCCGCCCCCTCACTTAGTATGTGTAAACGCTTGTCTAGATTAATATTTTCTTTAACATATACTTCAAAAAGTATATTGTATAAGCGTTATCATCCATTATATTATAACGTAAACATTTTCAATTTTACAAAACGAAAGTGAATTTCATTGCAGAGAACATTTTTAAATGCAAAAAACTCATCTCTCGAAAGAGATGAGTTTAATTTATAAGATAATAACTGCCGTGCACCTTCCGTCGACTAGCTCCCATAAGCGTTACTTAAGTAGTTAGCTCGGCCCAGGTAACCCCGCGGCACATGAGAGTGTCCACTTAATGCTGCTTCCTTCCGGACCTGACATGGTTCATGGATTCCCATTGCGCAGGACCCGGGCGTCAACACCACTTGCTTAAGGCAGACCCTACAGGAAACTAGCCTCAGGAAGGGATTCAGTCTCGCTAGAGCGGATTGCGAGTACAGGGCACCGCTACCTCCCCACCTAGCACGGCAAAATTGATACCATATTTAGTTGCGCCATCACCGACGCATTTATAAGTATACTAATAAACATATTAAAAAGCAATGTTTATCAGCTGTAAATTACTGTAAGTTACTTTTCGTCTCGATATCTTCTAGTTTCTTTCTTTTTTTCCGATCTCTAATACTTCTAAAGAAATTGGTTAAAAGCTGACCGCACTCCTCTTCAAGTATTCCACAAGTAACTTCACTTTGATGATTGAACCTTGAATCTTGAAGTAAATTCATAAAGGTTCCTGCACAGCCACCTTTCGGGTCCTTAGCTCCGTAAACTACTCTTTTAACACGTGACATGATAATCGCCCCTGCACACATGGGACAAGGTTCTAATGTAACATACAGAGTTGCATCTTCCAAACGCCATGTTCCTTGACTATGACATGCTTCTTGAATCGCTAATAATTCCGCATGTGCAACCGCATCTTGTTTCGTTTCTCGTAAGTTGTGTGCTCTAGAGATAATTTCTCCATTTATAACAATGAGAGCCCCTATTGGAACCTCCTCTAAGGATTCAGCCTGTTTTGCCTCTTTTATGGCTTCTCTCATATATAATTCATCTAGTTGAGTTTGATTCAACATCCTATTACTCCTTAAGTATGGACTCTTGGGATAAAAAATAATACAAGCTAAATATATTTACCCCTATCATAACATTATTTTTCCTATCATATGATGATTGTAGCGTTTATCCGTCTAAGGAGGAAAAATAATGCAAATTCATGTCGTTCAACAAAATCAAACACTTACTGGAATTGCTCAGGCATATTCGACTACAGTCAATGATTTAGTGGAGGCGAATGAAGTTCCTAACCCAAATAACCTAGTAGTGGGTCAGACATTAGTTATCCCTATTGTAGGCAGATTTCATTGGGTTCAACCAGGGGATACTCTATTTTCAATTGCCCAAAGAGTAGGTGTTTCTTTTCAGGAACTTGCTCGAATTAATAATATTCCCGTCAATCAGCCACTTCAAGTAGGTGTAAGACTTTATATACCGCCTAGGCCCAAGACTAGAGGTGAGTTTAATGCCTATGTTGAACCTAGAGGAACAACCGTTGCTCCTGTATTAGAAGAGAGTGCTCGTGAGGCTGCACCTTATCTAACCTACCTGGCTCCTTTTAGCTTTCAAGCACAGAGAGATGGATCACTAAAAGAACCCCTACTAAACAATTTCCCTGCCATTGCTAGAGCAAATAATAATGTTCTTATGATGGTAATTACCAATCAAGAAAATGATCAGTTTAGCGATGAGTTAGGAAGGATTCTACTAAATGATATGACCATACAAAATCGATTCCTAGAAAATATCGTCACAACGGCAAAAAAATATGGATTCCGTGATATCCATTTTGATATGGAATATTTAAGACCTGCAGATCGTGAGGCATATAATAATTTCTTAAGAAAAGCAAAGGCCCGTTTCCAAAGAGAGGGATGGTTATTATCAACAGCCCTTGCTCCAAAAACAAGTGCAGAACAAAAAGGGGCATGGTATGAAGCACATGATTATAAAGCTCACGGGGAAATCGTTGACTTTGTTGTCATCATGACCTATGAGTGGGGATATAGTGGCGGTCCGGCTATGCCAGTTTCGCCAATTGGCCCTGTTCGAGACGTCTTAGAATATGCACTGACAGAAATGCCAGGCTCTAAAATTATGATGGGTCAGAATTTATATGGCTATGACTGGACCCTACCTTTTGTTGAAGGAACCATTGCAAAAGCAGTAAGTCCCCAACAAGCCATTCAAATAGCTGCCCAAAGAAATGTTCCTATTCAATATGACACAAAAGCTCAAGCCCCATTCTTCAACTACGTCGATGATGAGGGAAAACGACATGAGGTCTGGTTTGAAGATGCCAGGTCTATCCAAGCCAAATTTGACTTAATTAAAGAGCTTAGTTTAAGGGGAATGAGTTATTGGAAACTCGGTTTGTCATTCCCTCAAAACTGGCTACTAATTCTTGAGAATTTTAATGTGGTAAAACAGTCGTAAAAGGTTAGAATTAAATACTGTATTTGAGGCTGATTTAAAGCGTTGTTAAAATAACGTTTTAGTCAGCCTATTTTAATTTAATAGTTAATTCGTTGATTGGAGCGGAAGGGGGCGACTCCTGCGGGAAATGCGTGTCCTGGTGAGACCCCACAGGAGCAGAGCGACGAGGAGGCTCACGGACCGCCCGCGGAAAGCGTCCCCCTGGAGCGGAAATCAACACTTTATCGGACACAACAATATAAAAAAGGGCTCCTTTGGGACTAGACTAAAACGAATTTACCCACTTGTTAATATTACATATCCCATCTAGGAAAGGAGTGTGTTAAAATATTCTTTGTGTCGAAAAAAAGAGAATTAAGGAAGTTATATACTACTTTTAAATAAATATAGAAACATTTTTATAGGCTTACTGGCACAGGTAGAGAGGGAGGACAAGCAGTTGGGGAAAACACCTTTTATTACAGTTGAAGGACCGATTGGTGTAGGGAAAACATCCCTTGCAAAAGCGATCTCTGACCACTATGATTTCGGCTTATTAAAGGAAATCGTTGATGAGAATCCTTTTCTGGGAAAATTTTATGAGAACATTGAGGAATGGAGCTTTCAAACAGAAATGTTTTTCCTCTGTAATCGCTACAAACAGTTACGAGACATTCATGAACATTATTTAAATCAAGGAAAATCAGTGGTAGCTGATTATCATATCTTTAAAAACCTTATTTTTGCCCAAAGAACATTAAATGAAACAGAATATAAAAAGTACTTTCAAGTTTACGAAATACTTACTAATGATATGCCTAAACCAAATGTGATTATATACTTACACGCGAGTTTAGATACTCTATTATCTAGAATCAAAATGCGCGGAAGAGATATTGAGAGGAATATAAGCCCTTTATACTTAAAGCAGTTATCGATGGACTATGAAAATGCCATGCTTGAGTTTGCCAAACATCATCCAGATATTCCTGTTTTAAGATTCAATGGAGATGAACTAGATTTCGTAAAAAATCCAGAGGACTTGAATCTTATCATTAGTAAACTAACCACTTCATTAAAAGAAGGAGCTTACGATCATGAATCTTCGAAATAAATATGGCATCCCGGCAAATTCAGTAATCACAATTGCTGGTACTGTGGGTGTTGGAAAATCAACTTTAACGAATGCTTTAGCAAACGCACTAGGTTTTCGTACATCCTTTGAAAAGGTAGATACTAATCCTTATTTAGATAAATTTTATGCTGACTTTGACCGTTGGAGCTTTCACTTACAAATCTATTTCTTAGCAGAAAGATTTAAAGAACAGAAGCGCATATTTGAATATGGTGGCGGATTTATTCAAGACCGTTCAATTTATGAAGATACAGGAATATTCGCTAAGATGCATTTTGAAAAAGGGACCATGTCTAAAGTAGACTATGAAACCTATACAAGTCTATTTGAAGCTATGGTGATGACACCTTACTTCCCTCATCCAGATTTACTTATCTATCTAGAAGGATCTCTAGATGATGTACTATCTAGAATTAAAGAGAGAGGTCGCCCAATGGAGCAACAAACTCCGATGGACTACTGGAGTGAGATGCACCAACGTTATGAAAACTGGATTAATACGTTTAATGCATGTCCTGTTCTTCGTTTAAATATTAATGATTATGATATTATGAACAATGAAACATCTATTGAACCTGTTGTGGAAAGAATTGCTGAGTTTCTAAAACAGAGTCAACTATTAAAGAAATAAGAAAAGCGGAAGCGCCACGGTTAGCGAAGTACACTAGTCGCTGGGCGCTGGAGATAGACAGTAGTCTAACTTCAGAGACTTATACTTTCCTATTAAATAACAAAAAGAAGTTGCTTCCTTTTCGGGCAACTTCTTTTTGTTATTTAATCAAAGTTTCCTAGGCAATAAAAAAATCGTTACTTAGAAAAAGTAACGATTTTTATCTCCAGTATTTTATGCGCTATGGTAATATTTCATTTTAAGTATAATGGAGGAGGTAGAGGGATTCGAACCCCCGCGCGGTTTGACCCGCCTGTCGGTTTTCAAGACCGATCCCTTCAGCCGGACTTGGGTATACCTCCATATGTCCTATCAACAAAATATACTTTACCATCATAGTTTATGGTTGTCAATTACTTTTATTAAAAATTCTGAGCGGAAAATTTACTCCGCTCAGAAGTATTTCTATTAAGGTTTAATTACTTCACGGTTACCCATATAAGGACGAAGAACTTCCGGAATAACCACACTTCCATCTGCCTGCTGATAGTTCTCAAGAATAGCAGCAACCGTTCTTCCTATTGCTAAACCAGAACCATTTAGGGTATGAACATGTTCAGGTTTCCCTTTTGGATCACGACGGAAACGAATATTGGCTCTTCTTGCTTGGAATGCTTCAAAGTTACTGCAAGAAGAAATCTCACGGTACGTTTCATAACTTGGGATCCAAACTTCAATATCATACTTCTTGGCAGCAGTGAAACCTAAATCACCTGTACACATGCTTAGAACACGGTATGGAAGACCTAACAGCTGTAATACCTTTTCAGCATGGCCTGTTAGCTTTTCTAATTCTTCATAAGAATCTTCAGGCTTAACAAATTTAACTAACTCTACTTTGTTAAATTGGTGTTGTCGGATTAAACCGCGTGTATCTCTACCCGCTGAACCTGCCTCAGAACGGAAACATGCACTGAATGCAGCATAGTTAATCGGTAATTCGTCTACAGTTAATATTTCTTCTCTGTGTAAGTTCGTTACTGGAACTTCTGCAGTAGGGATAAGGAAATAATCTTCATTTTCAATTAAGAAAGCATCTTCTTCAAACTTTGGAAGCTGTCCTGTACCTGTCATACTTGCACGGTTAACCAAGTATGGAGGTAACACTTCTTGATAACCATGCTCTTCTGTATGAAGATCTAACATAAAGTTAAATAATGCTCTTTCTAGTCGAGCGCCTAACCCTTTATAAAATACAAAGCGACTGCCTGTTACTTTTCCAGCACGTTCAAAATCAAGTAATTTTAAATGATCTGCTACATCCCAGTGTGGTTTTGGTTCAAAATCAAATACTGGAATCTCACCCCATTTGCGAACTTCGATGTTATCATCTTCTGTTTCTCCAACTGGTACGCTTTCATGTGGAATATTAGGAATACTAAAAAGTAATTGATCTAACTCTTCTTCAACAGTACGAAGAGCATCATCTAGTTCCTTAATTTTGTCTCCTACCTCACGCATTTCAGCAATAAGATGGTCAGCATCTTGCTTCTCACGTTTTAATGTAGCTACTTCTTGTGATACTTCATTTCTTCTACTTTTTAATTGTTCCGTTTCTAAAATTAAATCTCTTCTTTTGCGATCTAAATCTTCAAATTTCCCTAAATCAGTTAAGTCTTCTCCACGATGTTGTAGCCTTGTTTTAATTTCTTCAAAATTAGTTCTTAATAATTTTACATCTAACATGTTTGTTCCTCCTATGTTTAAAAAATGAACAGTAATCCTAAATCAAAAGAAACAAAAAACTCCCGCCCCTAAAAAAGGGACGAGAGTAACCCGCGATACCACCCTAGTTGAAAGCAAGAGCTTTCCACCTTAAACATAATAACGGTTTTACCCGAGAATATTTACTAGCCTACAGGCATTCCATATTCTACTCAAGGATGGATTCATAAGCTTCACTCACCGATTCGCACCAACCATCGGCTCTCTTTGGAATGAGATACTTATTACTATTTCCTCTCATTGCTTTACTATATAGGATTTTTGTTAAAAATTAATTTACTATATTTAAAATTAAATTGCAAGCGAAGTTTAGTTATTTTCTTTCACCATATTAATAAAATAGGCGGTTATACGATGATCATCTGTTAATTCAGGATGAAAAGAACATCCTAAAATATTGCCTTCACGAGCGGCAACAATGCGATCATTATGCTTAGCTAAAACCTCTACATTCTCACCAGCTTGGACGATATGCGGAGCTCGAATGAACACTGCATTAAAATCTTCCGCAACACCATTAATATCTAATTCAGCCTCAAAACTTTCTCGTTG
Source organism: Robertmurraya mangrovi (assembly GCF_034427655.1). NCBI lineage: Bacteria > Bacillati > Bacillota > Bacilli > Caryophanales > Bacillaceae > Robertmurraya > Robertmurraya mangrovi. The sequence continues at coordinate 6,062 of NZ_JAXOFX010000032.1, read as the reverse complement.
GCGACCAAAGGAGTTTCTTTCAACCGTAACATCCATTGCCCCAATATGAGGTTGATCATATCCAACAAGATTTTTAGCTAATAGAATCAAACCGGCACAAGTTCCATACATGGGTTTACCAGATTCAGCAAATCTTTTAAGACTTGGCATAAAATCATACTTGTCAATCAGACGGCGCATAGCAGTACTTTCACCACCAGGCATAATAAGGCCGTCTACTTCCTCTAACTGTTCTTTACGTTTAATAACTACTGCTTCCTCTCCGCAAGCTTCAACAGATTGGACATGCTCTCGAACAGCTCCTTGTAAACCTAATACTCCTATTTTAACCATAAGTCTGCTCCTTACCAGCCGCGTTCCTGCATACGGTTTTCTGGTGCTAGTGAAGAAATTTCAATTCCCTTCATTGGAGTACCTAACTCTTTTGAAAGTTCAGCGATTAATTTATAATCTTTAAAGTGAGTCGTTGCTTCAACAATGGCTCTAGCAAATTTTGCTGGGTTTTCTGATTTAAAGATACCTGAACCAACGAATACTCCATCAGCTCCAAGTTCCATCATTAAAGCAGCATCAGCAGGAGTTGCAACACCACCAGCAGCGAAGTTTACAACTGGAAGACGGCCAAGCTCTTTGATTTGTAGAAGTAGCTCATATGAAGCACCTAGAAGTTTGGCTTCTGTCATTACTTCATCCACACTCATACTTACTAATTTGCGTACTTGCGCATTTACTTTACGCATATGACGAACCGCTTCTACGATGTTACCTGTTCCAGGCTCACCTTTTGTACGAAGCATAGCAGCACCTTCACCAATTCTACGTGCAGCTTCACCTAAATCACGGCAACCACATACGAAAGGAACTGTGAAATCATTTTTATTTAAGTGGTATTCCTCATCAGCAGGAGTTAAAACTTCACTCTCATCGATGTAGTCTACGCCCATTGCTTCTAATACACGAGCTTCTACAATATGCCCAATTCGAGCTTTTGCCATTACCGGGATAGATACTGCATTCATTACTTCTTCAACGATACGTGGGTCAGCCATTCTAGCTACTCCACCCGCCGCACGAATATCAGAAGGAACTCTTTCTAAAGCCATTACTGCAACGGCACCTGCTTCTTCTGCTATCTTTGCTTGCTCAGCGTTAACAACGTCCATAATAACGCCGCCCTTTTGCATTTCAGCCATACCACGTTTTACACGATCTGTACCTGTCTTCATTATATATCCCCCTTCAATATTACCATCTACTATCGATGGAAAAATTATAAATAAGTAATCATACTAAAAAAAGGAAATTATGTACTTATTCAATCGGAATTATTCGGTTTCCCTAAAGGTAAATAAACAATAAAACAGGTCTCCTGTCAAGAGACCTGTCTTTTTTGTTTTATGTTTTTGTAATAATTTTCTCAAAAATCTTAAAATCGATTAGATAACCTAGAATATTAAATATATTGAGGCTTTAAAACATTCCTTTTACTGCTGAAGAGACACTTCCCCAAATATCACCGAAAAATCCTCCTATACCGCGCATCATCAGCACGAACCAGTTAGCTTTTTCTACATCATTAGCAGCAATTACATCAACCTTAATTTGCTTTTGGCCTTCCTTAGTTAAAAAACCTAATTCTTTGCCTTCTTTAGGCTCAATTGTAAGATAACCTACTTTATCACCTTTTTTAACAGGAGCAGTTAATTCTCCTTTTTTATTTAACTTCTCTTTATCTAGAACTAAAACGGTTTTATAGTTATCTTTTTCACCATTTTTAATAACCATATTAATTGCTTCTTTTGTGTGTATCTCTACTTGATCTTCTTTACCTTTAGTAACTGGTAACGTTTTTTGTTTCTTCACTTGATAATTTTCTTTAACAATTTCTTCTTCACCAAAATTACTGAATGCATAGTCTAAAATTTTTCTAGTCTCAGAAAAACGCTCATCTTTATCTGCAGCTTTCATAACAACTGAAATAAAACGTTGTCCGTTTCTTTCAGCAGTTGCAGTAAAACCTGCACCTGCAAAATCAGTGGAACCTGTTTTTAAACCATCTACCCCTTCATACTGATAGATAAGTGTAGGTAACATCCAGTTAAAGTTTTTATACTCTCTTCCATCTCTAAACTTTAATACAGGCATACTAGCTGTTTCTAAAACCTCTGGATAATCCGTTAGTAAACGGTATGCTAGTTTTGCCGTTGCTCTCGCTGACATGATATTTTCTTCATCAGAGTTACCAGCGGGATGATTACCCAGCAAGCTGCTGTTATTTAAACCAGTGGAATTAACAAATTTATAATCCTCAAGATTCAATTCTTCTGCTTTCTTATTCATTAAGGCAACAAAGTTTTTCTCAGTACCTGAGATGATTTCAGCTAATGCAACGGATGCAGCATTTCCTGAATGGATAGCCATTGCTTGATATAGCTCTTCTACCGTATATTCTTCCCCTTGAGTTAAACCTACGTTAGATAGCCCAGGAGCAGCTGAAAGTTTATGAACATATTCATTTATCTTTACTTTTTGATCCCAAGTAATTTTATTGTTTGCAATTGCCTCAAGTACTAAATACTCGGTCATCATTTTGGCCATTGAAGCAACGCCTAATATAACATCTGGATTTTTAGCGTATAAAATCTTACCTGTTTTAGCGTCTAATAGGATAGCTGCTTCTGCTTTTAAACCTAATGGATCTTTAGCAGCCTCTACTTGTTGGACATTCCCAGAAAATATAGTGGCAATACATAAAAAAAGAACCGTAAGTGTTAACGATATTTTCTTAAACTGATGCAATGAACTTACCTCCAAAATCTTATTCTAGTAAACTTCTTCATCTGAGATGGATAATTGAAAAATAAATGAATCACCAAGCGAGGATAAAATCACCTTTCAGCGATATTTACATTCACTATATAAAACGATTTCAACTGAAATACGTAAAATTTTCACCTGTACAGTTTATCATAAATGAAATAAAAAAAATAGACGGAGCATCCCTACTCCGTCTATTGAAAATAAAGGTAAACACTTTTGTTAGTAATATGGATTTACTTACCTGTTTCTCTCAAGTTTAAGAATTCAAACTTTTTTACTATACCTATTCACTGTTTAGGTTTAAGACATAGAGTAGTTTGGTGCTTCTTTCGTAATTTGAACATCATGAGGATGACTTTCACGTAATCCTGCACCAGTCATTCTAATGAATTGAGAGTTTTCTCTTAGTTCTGTTAAATCTTTCGTTCCACAGTAACCCATACCAGAGCGTAGACCTCCTACTAACTGATAGATGGTATCTGATAGAGGTCCTTTATAAGGTAATCTTCCTTCAATACCTTCAGGAACAAACTTTTTATTATCTTCTTGGAAGTAACGGTCTTTTGAACCTTTTTCCATTGCACCAACTGAACCCATTCCACGATAAACTTTAAAGCGGCGACCTTGGAAAATTTCCGTTTCTCCTGGACTTTCTGTTACTCCAGCTAAAAGGCTTCCTAACATTACTGCGTGGCCTCCAGCCGCAAGTGCTTTCACGATATCACCGGAGTACTTGATTCCTCCATCTGCTATAATGGCTTTTCCATGCTTTCTAGCTTCTGTTGCGCAATCAAACACTGCCGTAATTTGAGGAACACCTACACCTGCCACAACACGAGTCGTACAAATGGATCCAGGACCAATTCCTACTTTGACAATATCAGCCCCAGCTTCAATTAAATCTTTAGTTGCTTCAGCTGTAGCTACATTACCTGCAATTATGGCTATTTCAGGGAATGCATTCCTAATCTCTTTTACCGTATCTAATACACCTTTTGAATGTCCGTGTGCAGTATCTACTACTAAAACATCTACTTGAGCTCTTACAAGGCTTTCTACGCGTCTCATCGTATCAGTTGTAACACCAACTGCTGCCCCAACTAATAGACGTCCATGTGCATCTTTAGCGGAGTAAGGAAACTCGATTACTTTTTCAATGTCTTTTATTGTAATTAGTCCTTTTAATACACCTTCAGCATCTACTAAAGGAAGTTTTTCAATTTTGTATTTTTGTAAAATGCTCTCTGCTTCCTCTAATGTAGTCCCTACAGGAGCAGTAACTAGATTTTCTTTTGTCATAACATCGGAGATTTTAATAGAGTAGTCTTGAATAAAACGAAGGTCACGATTAGTGAGTATTCCTACAAGTTTTTGATCTTCTTCAGTATTTACAATTGGAACACCGGAAATTCGATATTTCCCCATCAAATGTTCTGCATCAAAAACTTGGTGATCAGGAGTTAAGAAAAACGGATCGGTAATAACGCCACTTTCTGAACGTTTTACTTTGTCTACTTGTTCTGCTTGCTGTTCAATAGACATGTTTTTATGGATAATTCCAATTCCACCTTGTCTTGCCATAGAAATAGCCATTTCAGCTTCTGTAACGGTATCCATACCCGCACTGATAAGTGGAATATTTAACTTAATTTTTTCTGATAACTGTACCTGTAAATTAACATCTCTAGGAAGCACTTCTGATTTTGCTGGAACTAATAACACATCATCAAAGGTTAAGCCTTCTTTAACAAACTTATTTTCCCACATCTTTTTGACCCCCTAAAACTCGAAAATATTATTAGTAGGTTATCAATTGGACAAAATACTGTCAAGAAGGGATTAATATGTTAGATTTTTCAAATTATTTCGGAGGTACTATTTGTGATCCTAAATTTTGCCGGTTGGACTTCATTTTCCTTATTCTTTTCTGCTAGTTCAACACAAGCCTATTTAAAAAAATGCTATCAAACACAACAAGTTGAAGATGCTGAACAAAAAAGCTATGAGAATTGTTACCCCTTTATTTACTATTTAGAACACGGACAAGTATATTATGAACAAGCCAAGAACTCGCCATTAATTATTCAACCTATCTTACTCTTTTACGGCCTTGTTCATTTAATAAAAGCTTGTATTCTTACAGTTGACCCTAATTATCCAGAGACCACCTCTGTACTAGCTCATGGAGTGTCTACAAGAAAAAGAAAAAAACAACAATATCAGTTTTTTCAAGATGAAGTTAAATTTCAAAAAAGTGGTCTATTTCCCCATATGTCTGAAAAATTGTTTCACATGAAACAATTAGAAGGGGAAAAGACCACAATGAGTGAATTATTTAAACATATTCCTGAATTAAATGATCTTTTTTTTCAACTGGATGGTAGAAAAACGTTTGTAGATGTAATTAGGAAAGATAATACTTTTTCTATTCCTCTTGAGATTTTAGATTATTACCATATGACTGAAGCAAGATTTTTAGATTTTTTTCAATCAAAAGCATTCTTTACTGCTGCACAATCTAGCGTGGAGAATCCGTACTTAAATCTGACATTGGAAGATGATAATCTTTCTAACTATACACCCTTTAAATACAATTTAAATCAACAACAATTCTCTCTGCCAATAAACAACGATAGTTTATTTCAATACCATGAACTCATGATACAGTATCTTCTCCTTTATAATCTTAGTATGATTGCAAGATACGAAACAGAATGGTGGAGTGAACTTGTTAAAACCATGCCTAATAAGGATTTTCCTTTCATTCAAACATTCTTAAACATCACATTAAATAAAGGTCCCTTTCTAATCTATCAGTACCTTATGAATAAGAAATAAATGCTCAAAAGTAATTTTATTTTAGAGAGACTATACCCTTAGGAAAGCATAAAAAAGCGAGTATCTATAAGATACTCGCTTGCTTTGCCTGGCGACGTCCTACTCTCACAAGGGGACAGCCCCTAACTACCATCGGCGCTGAGAAGCTTAACTTCCGTGTTCGGTATGGGAACGGGTGTGACCTTCTCGCCATCGCCACCAGACTATGTATGGAATGATCTTTTCACTATCGTGAAAAATCATAAAGGAAAGTTCTTTTCACTACCGTGAAAAGAATTTATTCCTTCAAAACTAGATAACTGACAATCATCATTAAAGTAATGGTTAAGTCCTCGATCGATTAGTATCAGTCAGCTCCACATGTCACCATGCTTCCACCTCTGACCTATCTACCTGATCATCTT
>NZ_JAXOFX010000031.1:0-24114 GCF_034427655.1 Robertmurraya mangrovi | reverse complement strand
TAGCTTAACTTAGTAAAGAAGCCGAATATAGCTTCTCTTATTAAAGATGCCTAAAAACAACCTATATACCAATGTTGAGTGGGGGCCTTGACAGTTTCGTTCATATCAGGAGGCTCGACTTCCTCCCCGCGGAAAGCAAGTGCCTGGAGCGGAAAGGAACGGGCAAAATATATATGCTAATACTAGAATATTTTAGAAAACAGGCTTTTTTTTCCATACTGATACAATAGATTTAATTTTCAAAGAAACGAGGTACTTGTTATGTTTCCACAACGATTACAGCCAGGAGATGAAGTAAGGGTAATCGCTCCATCAAGAAGTATGGCTATTATAAAAGAAGCCCAATTAGAGATAGCCGAGAATCGACTAAACCAACTTGGATTTAAAGTAACATATGGGAAAAATGTACATAATCACGATGAATTCTTTAGTACTTCGATAGAAGACCGAATAGAAGATATACATGAAGCTTTTATTGATCCAAATGTTAAAGCCATTTTTACAGCCATCGGTGGATACAATGCAAACCAGCTTTTAAAATATATTGATTATGAATTAATAAAAAATAATCCTAAAATATTTATCGGATATAGTGATATAACCGCTCTTCAATTAGCCATATACAAGAAGACAGGATTAATAACATATTCGGGTCCACACTTCTCCACCCTTGGAATGAAACATGGTATCGAATATACGATGGATTCCTTTTTACAAGCAGTAACGAACGATGCACCGTATGAGATTGAGGTTTCTTCCCATTGGAGTGATGACCCATGGTATTTAGATCAAGAAAAACGAGAATTTCATTTACAAGATCCATACTTGGTCATTCAAGAGGGAATGGGCGAAGGCAAACTAATTGGAGGGAATTTAAGTACTCTAAATTTATTACAAGGTACGGAGTTTATGCCGTCACTTAAAGATTCTGTATTGTTTATAGAAGATGATGAGGAATCCCATGCACTTACATTTGAAAGGGATCTTCAGTCTCTATTGCACTTACCTGATGCAGGTAGTATAAAAGCAATCTTAATCGGCCGTTTTCAAAAAGATTCACATGCTACAAAAGAAGCACTTATAAAAATCATTACTTCAAAACGTGAACTTCAAGGTATTCCAGTTATTGCTAATGTAAACTTTGGTCATGTTAGTCCCATAGCAACCATTCCAATTGGAGCTACTGCAAGTGTTGTTGCAAAAAATGCTCACACAGAAATTACCATTAACCAATAGTAAGGCTTATTGTCCAATAACTATATTAGAAAAATTTCACAGATTCTTCACCACTATTTCACAATTTCCTTTTAACTAAGTTCTATAATCTAGTTAGGGTAAGGGTAGGGAAAATAAAATCCCTATCTTATAATAGGGGGAGAAGAAATGAAACTAGCTTTATTGATTATGCTTATGGCCGCAATTATTGTGATGTTTTTCTGTGGTTATTATGTTGGTGTGATAAAGGAGAAATACGGAAAAAATTGGCTACATGCAGTTCCAGTGACTGTTGCAATACTAATGTTCAATATTATCCTGGCGATTTGCGAAATGGCTAAAGACGCTAGATGGCAATAAGTTAAAAGGCAATCCTAAGTGGGATTGCTTTTTGTGTTTTTGCAAAAGCTAGGTGAAAAATCTATATAGCCAAGTTTGATACTAGACTAAAATAAAATTAATCCGTTATAGTAGAACAAAATACAAAATACAAAATACAAAAGCTAAAAGCTAAAAGCTGATGTTTAAAGGTAACATCCGCTAAATATATGGAAGGCGTGAACTCTTTTGGCAAAATCCTTTTATCACTTTTTAATGAAATACAGACATCCGATGCCTAAAGATCCCATTAGTCATTTCGCTAATCATGCTTATGAAGACCATAGCTTCCCTAAAGGCAGTATAGACTATGACGAAATAAGTTCTTACCTAGAAATGAATGGACATTATTTAAATAATATGGCCGTGTTTGACGAGGCTTGGGATCATTACATAATAACAGAAAAAGACTAATGCAACTCGGAAGGGTGTAGCAGATTGTAGACATACAAAACTTCGAGTATGTCTACAGTCTTTTTTATAGCTCTTTTTGTAAAGGTTTTTACTAATACAATATTTGGATTACTGAGTGGAGCGGAAAGGAGCGGAAAGGAGCGGAAAGGAGCGGAAAGGAACGGGCAAGTATACATAAACACTTATTAACCAAAACCAAATATAAATCAATTAGTACTTCCGCTGTTGCGAATTTTTCTTTTCCGCATATACTATCGTAATCAATCATTCACGACTAATCATTGAGGAGATGGAGGATATGGGAAAACGAAAAAAACCTAAGTACAAAATCGGTGATACAGTCGTGATCACAGTATATGGAACAGTGGGTAAAATAACAGATGTAAAATGGTTAGATGGTATGTATGTCTACGAAATCAATAAAAGTGACGGACTATATATGGAATCCAGTATCAAAATGTTGTCTGAGTACGAAGGTGAAATCATGGAAAAGGAACAGATTGATATTGAATATAGATTTATTATCGGAGATTTAGTTCAAGTAAAAGGATATGGAGCAGATCTCTTCAAAATTGTTGGTTTCAGAACAGAGATTTGGAGATACAAAGAAGATGCATGGGAAGAAGTCATTTATGAGTTAGCTAGAATAAATGACGGGGAATGGTTAGAAGCGGGGGAAGATGAATTAACTCTCGTAGCCGATGCAGATAGTGCCGAACTTTTTATACAGAAACTTGGGCTATTATACTTAGTAAACAAAAAACAAAAGCCACTCGAGTTGCAAGAGCCTAAGAGCTTACATCGTAAAACTGAAAAAAATAAAAAAATAGAAGAACCAAAAGATGTAAGCCTTTTAATCGATGAGTTATTAGATATCTATAATGATTATCGTGTTTTATACGATATGTTTCAAGATGAAGAATATTTGAAAATTAAAAACGTAATCCTTCAAAAATTGAGGTTACTAGTAAACAAAGATGGCGGAAAAAGTCATGTTTAAAAACTTGTGAACATTTGATAAATCATATACGAAACAAGTGGAATTCCTAGAACGATTGCCGCACGAAACATATATGTAGTAATCTTTTCAAAAATAGATATAATCATGCTATTTTCTTCATTAACATCTTTTGTTATTACATCTAAAGCTCTGGCAAATACCGTCATATTGAATCCCTCCATTATTTCACTTCCTATTTTCAAATCTATGCTTGTCCTAAATAATAGATTCCTAAATTTTGATTTTTTTAGGATAAAGACTGATAATCTTTATTTAAAAAAGCCTTTTACCGAAATGAAGCATGAAAAGGATGTTTCCATCATACATTTTGTACAAAGGGGGCGACGCTGTGAGAGAAATTGAAGTTTTTATCGATACGGATGAGATAGCAGAGTTTTTCTTTCAGGAGTTGTTAAAGAGAGGTTACGTACCTTCTGAGGGAGAAGTTGAAGAGCTCGCAGATATAACATTTGATTATCTTCTTGAGAAGTGCATTATAGATGAAGAAGTTGATGATGAGTAATACTTTAAAAATGACGAGTAGCTGCTCGTCATTTTTGATGTTACGAATAGTTTAAATTGATTATTAAACTTCTTATTAAAATAATTTTTTTACTAGGTGATCTAATGAAGCTAGAATAGAATATTGTTTAAGTACCGAGTGAGTCAAATCGATATCAGTCATTATTGGAAGTGAATAAAAGAATTCCGTTATCTCTGATTTCTCTTTATCATACCAATCACTCTTTTGCTTAAGTTGGGTTGGCATATTAGGCCAAGCCTCTTCTAAACGAGGGCTATAGAGTTTAGAATCTTTACCAGTAGTGTCCGAAAAAAGCCAATCCCAATAATCTGCTCTAGACCCTGAATGCTTCGTTTGTTCCGCAAATTGGTATGAAGTTTTGTTGGCTCCTTCAGAAAATAGTATTCGGTACAGTCGTTTCCCAGTTTGTATTCTCTCCTCGACTTTTGCAAATCCCTTTATGACTTGCCCACATAGACGATAAGTGGTTTTCTTCTTGGTCCACTTATAAGGGAATAATACAGTGGTGAAGCCTAATTCTTCTTGTAAAAGAAAAGGGAGTTCATCTAGTATGGTTTTGGAGTGGTATATCCCTTCAATAATACGCCTTTCTATCATTTTTTGTTCGTTAATAATCATAGCAATGGTAATTACTTGTGAATTCTTTTCACTTAAAAACAGTTCCCAAAATGGGTACATAAATGAAGAAACATGAAAAGCTTTTAATAAATGAAATAAACTCCGGCTATATTTTTTGGAGTATTCATAGAGTAATAATTGTGGAAAGGCATCTTGAAAAATATAGGAATTACATTGTTCTAAAAATAGAAAGTATTTATCTCGATCCTTTAAGGGAATTAAGTCATCTAGAAAAAAACTTTTTATGTCAGTCATATAATATCCGCCGTTTCGAGATACCATATGTGCTAAAAAGGCCCAGTGTAATTCTTTATTATTAACAAAATATTTAAAATAAGCAGACGTTCTAGTAACATTGTTTTTGTTATTTATTTTGATCTCTCTTTTTATATCTTCAATAATTTTTCTCTCAAATTCTGACGTAATTACTAAGGGGGAATGTTGACCTTTTACTACTTTTAAGGATTGATTTAACCCCTCTATCTCTTTTTTAGAGAGTAATTTTTCTTCTACCTTATCCGTACTACTAGAATTAAAAGATTGTAGGAGTTCAGATAAGGAAGAAAGGAAAGAAAATTTCATGTCGACCCTCCTGTTTTGAAACTTTCTTATTGAAACAAACGTATATAGGAAAACAGCTTTAAAGGAGGTAAAAAGGAAGGGTAAAAGTTTCAGACTTTGTTTAGTAATTAGTTAAAAAGTTGTTGTCTAGCTCCTAACAATATACGTTTAATTAGAATACTTCGTTCATCAATAATTTTATTTTTATTTACAACGAGTTACCTGAAAATGTTATAAAATAAACATACAATCTATATTTAATAAATTAGGGGGAAAAAGTTATGTCATTCTTCAATAAAGTGTTTGCAAGTGTTGGAATTGGTTCTGCGAAAGTAGATACAAAGCTAGAAAATGAAATGGTATCACCAGGTGAAGAAGTTCGAGGCGTTGTAGAAATAAAGGGTGGAAATATTGAACAAAAAGTAGATGAAATATACTTATCTCTTCATACAACCTATGTGAAAGAATCTGATGATAAAAAGTATACGGTTACAGGCTTAGTGGATAAATTTAGATTAACTGAGTCTTTTACGATTGAGCCAAATGAAACAAAATCAATTCCTTTTTCATTTCAGTTACCAAGTGATACACCACTTTCATATGGCAGAACAAAAATTTGGGTTGCAACAGGTTTAGATATTAAAAACGCGGTGGACCCAACCGATAAGGACTACTTAAAGGTTGTTCCTAATCAACTAATGACTTCTGTTCTAAATGCTGTTAGCGATTTAGGGTTCCGTCTTAGAGAGGCTGACTGTGAGGAAGCTCCATACCGCTTAAGAAGAAGACTTCCTTTTGTGCAGGAATTTGAATTTGTCCCATCGTCAGGAAGTTATAGAGGAAGATTAGATGAACTAGAAATCGTTTTCTTCCCTGCTTCTAAGGACGAAATGGATATTTACATGCAAGTGGATCGTAAAGCTCGTGGCCTAGGTGGTTTCTTAGCAGAAGCATTAGAAATGGACGAAACAAACGTTAAGCTAACGGTAAGAACATCCGACATCCCAAGTATGAAGCAACAATTGAAAACCGTTATTGACCGTTACTCCTAATATAAAGGCTGATTCTACCTGAGAATCAGCCTTTATAGTTGTTTGAGAATTTCTCTCTTTGTGGATAAAGTGAACGTGGCTAGTCAACAGTAAATTTACTCGTTTTTTTCTTTTCCTGATTCGATATAATTCCATGTACTCCTAATTTTTGCATGACAGTAAATAAAGGTTGATCTTGGATTGTCCATGTATAAATCTCATAATCAAAAAACAATGCTTGATTGACTAAGGATTTAGATAGTAAGCGATAGTGTACGGCTAGGAAAGAGGCAAAACTGCGGTAGGAGGCTAAATGAAACATATCTAAAGGTTTACTTAGTAAGATTCCGGCAGAAACTTCGGGGCATAGTTGATGGAATTTTTTTATCTCAAAAATGTGAAAAGATTGTACTTTCACCGTACTTGGGTCTAAGCCTTGCTCAAAATATTCATACAATGTATGGGCGAGTTTTTCGGTCATATTGGTTTCGTTTTCTGGAAACTTCATTTCAATTAGCAAATTGATCTTTCCACCAAAAGTGTCTAAAACCTCAGATAGCAATGGAATCTTTTCACTTGAATAATTCGGATGAAACCATGAACCAGCATCTAATTGCTTTAACTCATCTACAGTTAAATCTCTCACAAAACCCTCACCATTAGTGGTTCTTTTAACGTCTGCATCGTGTATTACAATTAATTCTTGGTCTTTACTCATCCTAATATCAAGCTCAATAAAATCAAATCCTAGTGCTACTGCTTTCTGAAATGAAGCCATCGTGTTTTCTGGTGCGTAGGCAGATGCACCACGATGGGCTATAGAATGATAAGGAAAGAGGGGTTGGAAAAAATAAGATAGTGAGGAAACGATTAGTCCAAGAACAAGAGAAAGGATAATGGGTCTCTTAGTAATGAATCCTAAAACCCTCAATTTACATTCCCCCGTAACTTTTTTTACATTTTATGCAGTACGGGGGAATAAGACCATTAAAATAGATAGCTTTATTTATTACTTATACCTACTAGTGTGTATTCTTTCGTTTAGCAGCTGTGTTCTCTTTTGCGTGAGCTTCATGTTCTGCAACAATATCTTCAGCCGGTATATGATTATTCTTTTTAGGCTGGTTGATTCTGTTACGATGTTTTTTACCCATGTTGGCAATCCTCCTATATTCATAATAAATGTTGAAAAAACTGCCTCATATTCCTTTCCCAAAGGCATGATTGATCATCCCTTTGGAAAAGCTAGTGATAGCTTTCCCCTAAATATAAAAAGAATGCTTACAGAACGTTTTTCAGTCATGTTGTAATATGTTATAGTTTGTTTGATATAAAAACTTTTGTTAGTAAGGTTTTTCATCAAACAAAAGTTTACCAAATAAGCTCAATGATAGATCGGAGGACATACAATGAGTATACATATTGGTGCAAAAGAAAATGAAATAGCAGAAACAGTTCTTCTTCCAGGAGATCCCTTAAGAGCAAAGTATATTGCTGAGACATTTTTAGAGGATGTTACTTGCTATAATGAAGTAAGAAATATGTTTGGTTACACGGGTACATATAAAGGAAAGCGTATTTCTGTTCAAGGAACAGGGATGGGGGTTCCATCAATATCCATTTATATTAATGAATTGATGCAAAGCTATAATGTACAAAACTTAATTCGTGTAGGTACTTGTGGTGCCATTCAAAAGGATGTTAAAGTACGTGATGTTATTCTGGCAATGAGCGCTTCTACAGATTCTCAAATGAACAGAATCACTTTTGGTGGAGTAGATTATGCTCCAACTGCGAACTTTGATTTACTGAAAAGAGCGTATGATGTTGGATTAGAAAAAGGTCTAAACTTAAAAGTAGGTAACGTATTTACTGCTGACCACTTCTATAATGACAATGCAGAACATGAAAAGTGGGCAAAATATCAGATTCTGGCGATTGAAATGGAAACAGCAGCGTTATATACTCTTGCAGCTAAGTTTAATCGGAAAGCTTTATCCGTATTGACTGTAAGTGATCACATCTTAACGGGTGAAGAGACTTCTTCCGAAGAAAGACAAACTACATTCAATGATATGGTTGTTGTTGCTTTAGAGGCAGCCATTAAAGAATAACCGATATCGTAATACAGTTCTCCCAATATTGGGGGAGCTGTTTTTGTTACTAAAGAAAGCTCTGTTAAAAAGCAAAAATGGTGACTTTTCAGGGGTGATTGGAGCTGGCTAGTTTGTGGCTGAAGCCGGAACAGAAGTGGAGCCTAAAGAAAATGAGTGCCGTTAACCAATGATGATGATACAATAAGAATATTGCTTCAAATCATGCTTTAGACAGGTGGGAAAAATGAATAAACAATTATTAGCTATAAGCGGGTTAATGGTGCTGCTCTCAGGATGTAGTCAGTTAAATATGGTTAAGGAGAGTATTCCTTTCTTTAGTTCTGAGGAAAACCAGGGAGTTCCACTTAATGCTGAGGAAAAAGTGGAATCCAAGGACAACTCTATTAATGAAAGCACAAATGATCAAGCCGCTGAAAATATTCAACAAAATGAACTAGTATTGGCATCAGAATTTTTTAATCAAGTTAAAGAAGTTAACGGGAAAAATATCATTCAAAATCCAACAAATGTGTTAGCTTTAGTTAACAAACAATATAACTTACCAAGTTCCTATTCTCCTTTAGATTTAGTCCGTCCTGATGTTTCGTTTTCATTTGGTGATGAAAAACTCGAAAAAAGTTATTTACGACAAGAAGCATCAGATGCTCTAGAGAAAATGTTTAATAAGGCAGCACAACAAGATATTCATTTAGTAGCTGTTTCCGGCTATCGTTCTTATGATAGACAAGCTGTGTTATTTGACGCAGAGGTCAATAAGGTGGGAAAAAAGAAAGCGGTGCAAGTTGTTGCAATTCCCGGGAGTAGTGAACATCAAAGTGGATTAGCCATAGATATATCTAGTCATAGTGCTAATTTAATTTTAACCGAAGAATTCGGAAAGACTGTAGAAGGAAAATGGTTAGCTAAACATGCTCATAAGTACGGATACATTCTCCGCTATCCTAAAGGAAAAGAAACGATAACAGGATATCAGTATGAACCTTGGCATTTTCGTTACGTAGGAGTCGAAGCTGCAAAGGTTATCTACAAAAATAAATGGACGTTAGAAGAGTATCTTAATATTGTAGAAAAAATCTAATAAAGCATTTTATTGAAATTTACTTGAAGTTTTTTGACGAAAGCGCCTTTTATGAACCATATAAACAAAAAATAATAGTGGGAATACTGGAAAAATTGTTAGGACAGCTAAAGGGTTGTCAACTCGTAAGAAAAACCATGTGAAAGGTATTGCGAATGTCACACTGGTTAACGTAAACTTCCAAGAACGATTCAATATTCCAGCTACAAGGGTAACTAGTGAAATAATAAAACAACAGAGCAGTAAAAAGTTTTGTAAATTCAATATAATAATCTCCCCCTTGTCTTATATTTTGGGTAACTTCTATTTACTCGTATATTAACAGTATGAATTAGTTTATAAAATATTCTATGAATAACTATGTAGAGCGTTGGTCATAAATGCTCTGAGCTATACCATTTGGGGGATGAATAAGTGACCCTTCCTTTTTATTTTCTTTGTTAAATTAATTGTAAAAATGTTATTCTAATCATTAAGGATGTTAAAAGTTTGATTGGAAACGAAAGTGGTGAAGGGTTTGGAAAATGATAAGTTAAACGAAGAATCAACAGAAAATAATTCCGGTTTTATCCAAATGAAAAGGTTTCATTTTGTCATGTTGTTATTCTTTGTTGTTTTCTTAGCTGCTGGGATTACAACATTTGCTTTAGCGTTTGGTGATGAGAAAGTTGTCACGGTTGCTACTGAAAGAAAAGAATTTGATAAACTATATTCAGCTTTTGATACCTTAAAAGAAGGTTATTACAAAGAACTTGACCAGGACAAGCTTGTTAACGGAGCCATAAACGGAATGATCGAAGCTTTAGAGGATCCGTACTCCGACTATATGAATGAAGAGGAAGCGCAAAAGTTTCGCGAAAGTATTTCTTCTTCCTTTGAAGGGATTGGAGCAGAAATTACGGAACAAGAAGGATATATAACAATTGTATCTCCTTTAAAAGGTTCCCCTGCAGAAAAAGCAGGTTTAAAGCCGAATGATAAAGTTATTTCTGTAGATGACAAGAGCTTGAGGGGAATGAGCACAACGGAAGCAGTAATGCTTATTCGTGGAGAAAAAGGGACTGAAGTAAAATTAGTGATTCAACGCCCTGGGATGGACGAACCTTTAAATGTCACCATTGTTCGTGATACCATTCCAATTGAAACTGTTTATGGAGAAATGGTAGATGACAAAGTAGCTAAAGTACAAATCACATCTTTTGCCGAAACTACTTCAAAAGAGCTAGTGACAATCTTAAATGATTTGCAAAAACAGGGAATGGAAGGGTTAATTCTCGACTTAAGACAGAATCCCGGTGGATTATTAAATCAGGCAGTCAATATCTCTAGCCTTTTTGTCCCTAAGGGCGAGATTCTGTTCCAAATTGAAGACCGTGAAGGAAATACTGAAGAAACAAAGTCAGAAAATGATAACAATGTGAACTTCCCATTAGTGGTTTTAATTGATAAAGGTAGTGCCAGTGCTTCGGAAATTCTGGCTGCTGCTGTTAGTGAATCAGCAGATGTTCCTCTAGTTGGGGAAAAATCTTACGGTAAAGGGACTGTTCAACGAGCTAAAGACTTTACTGATGGTTCGAATATCAAATTTACAACAGAGAAATGGTTAACACCTAAAGGGAACTGGATTCACGAAAAAGGAATTGATCCAGACTTCAAAGTTTCTTTACCTAGTTATGCGGACTTGCCAATTATTAATCCAGAAGATAAGTTAAAGTTATCAACTGCATCGACAAGTGTTAAAACAGCTCAACAAATGTTAGAGGCAATCGGTTATAAACCAGGTAGAACAGATGGTTTCTTCGATGAGAAAACGGAAGCCGCTGTTAAGAAGTTTCAAAAGGCTGAGAAGCTTAAAGCAACAGGAGTCTTAACAGGACAGTCAACGGTTACATTAATGAATAAGCTTAGAGAAAAAATTCAATCAAACGATACTCAAGTCGACAAGGCACTTGAGGTTTTAAAAGAACAAATGAAATAAATATAGCAACATTAAAAAC
This sequence comes from Robertmurraya mangrovi, assembly GCF_034427655.1. NCBI lineage: Bacteria > Bacillati > Bacillota > Bacilli > Caryophanales > Bacillaceae > Robertmurraya > Robertmurraya mangrovi. Next base: position 13,161 of record NZ_JAXOFX010000031.1, on the reverse strand, counting down.
TCTCCAACACTTCATTTTGGAGAGTTTTTTCGTGGTTATTAATTGTCTTTATAAATCTTCCGTAAATAAATCTAAATTGTGTTCAATCCTTCTTTTTTTTCTTGAAATTAGTTCTTTTAAATACTTACCATATTCATCATTCTTATGTTTTTCATATTCTTCGTATAAATCGCGTAGCTGTTCGAGATGATCTTTAAGAGTATAATCATTTACATCCGATCCTCCCGACTGTACTTTTCTTAAAATAATTTCAACTAATTTCTCATTGGTTGCCTCAATTGATTTTGTCCCTTGCCGGGCATAAATGGCCCCGTATCTTAATTCGTTTCTATTGACAACAGAAGTGTAAGGTACATATTTTGGGTCATATTCTATAATTAATACTTGAAAGAGTTTTCCGGCGAGTGAAGAGTTCATTTCTCGGTAAAAATGAAAATCCTCGACTCGGTATTTAAGGTATTTTGGCAAGAGATGTTCTAGCTTATTATCAATATCTGCTTTATCAATAACTTCATGATCTGATAGGCCGGTTAAATCAATGGTTCCATCATCATTCTGACCCACTCCAACAATGACGCAACCACCTCCAGAGTTTGCAATGGCTAATATATGCTTAGCCATCTTAGTAAAATCAATCCATTTTGTCTTAAAATCTAAAAAGTCTGTCTCACCCGTATGATCTAATAATAATCCTTTAAGTGTTTCATGTGAGGGTTGTTTCAGAAAATTTCTTAATGAATGAGGATTTAAATGTTCATAAAACATATTTATTATCCTTTCAAGATCGTTTTCTCCTAGAAAATGATCCAAGAAATATTAATTAAATTATAGTATGTAATGATTCTTTATAAAACTCATAGTTTGTAAAGTTTTTAAAAAACTATTTTGTAGTGAGACGAAGGTTGGATGATTTTATCCTTCAAGTGTTGAAAATGGTAATATAAGATGAGTAACCTCAAAAAGGATGGCATTAATGAAGAATATAAATATTTTAGTGGTTGATGATGAAAAGGAAATTAGGCAGCTGATTGCCATTTATTTAAAAAATGAGGGTTTTAATGTACTGGAAGCTGAAGATGGAATGACTGCAATAGCATTGCTGAGGATTAATGATATATCTTTAGTCATCCTGGATATTATGATGCCTGATAAGAATGGAATCGAAACTTGTGTAGAGATTCGTCAAGTATCAAAAGTGCCCATAATCTTTTTATCTGCTAAGGGGGAACAAGTGGATAAAATCTTGGGGTTAACAGCAGGAGCAGATGACTATGTAACAAAACCATTTCATCCCCTTGAGTTGGTGGCAAGAGTGAAGTCGCAACTTCGAAGGTACTTGCAATATGAAACAGAGATCGAAATTCCAAATACGATTAAAATTGAAGAGTTAACCATAAAGGTTGATTCCCATCAAGTTTTTAAAGGCACCCTGGAAATCAAGTTAACTCCTCGTGAGTTTCAAATTTTGTTGCTTTTAGCCAAGCAACCAGGGAAGGTCTTTAGCATTAGCCAAATTTATGAAACCATATGGGAAGAGCCCTCTATTGCTGCGGATAATACAGTGATGGTTCATATTAGGAAACTTCGTGAAAAAATTGAAAATAATAGTCGAGAGCCAAAATGGATTAAAACAGTGTGGGGAGTAGGGTATAAAATTGATTTAAAGAAAGTTTATTTTTCTTGTTAAATACATTGTTATGAGCATTCGAAGCAGTTTACGTGTGAAGCTGCTGATTGTTTTTATCATCAGTATTTTAGCAGGAGTAGGAACGAATATTTTTGTAGCCCGAATTAACCCAAATCCATATCTCTCAATTATCGGCTTTATTGTGTTCTATACGTCATTTTACCTTTTAACGCAGATTAAAATTTTACAATTAGAACGTTTATCCAGAGGGTTTCAGGAGGTAAAGGAAGGGAATCTTCATTACAGAGCAAAGGTAAAAGGAAAGGACGAAATCTCTCAACTAGCTAACCAGATGAATGAAATGATGGATCAACTTAAAAAGAGCCAAGAAGAAGAAAAAAGATTACAAACATTTAAGACAGAGCTTATTACAAATGTATCCCACGATATAAGAACACCGTTAACTTCTGTCATCGGTTATTTAAGCCTTCTTCAACATAAAAAAGATTTGTCACTTACAGAGCAAAGTGAATATGTAAAAATCGCTCATAAGAAGGCTGAACAGCTTTCAATTCTATTAGATGATTTATTTGAATTCACTAAACTGTCAAACCGGGATTTACCCATTCAGATAGAAGAAATTATGTTAAATCAGCTTATGGAACAATTATTAGATGAGTACGAGCCCATATTTAAATCAAATCAAATGATGATTAGAAAAGAAATAGAACATCACCCTATTTTTATATTTGGCGATGCTCAAAGATTGGTTAGACTGTTTGAAAATTTATTTCGTAATTCGATGGAACATGGAAACACACCTGGGGAATTGTATGTAAAGTTGTCTTTGTTTGAAGATCAAGTCAAGATCCAACTTGAAAATGATGGTGAACCATTAACAGAAGAGGAGTGTGAATATATCTTTGATCGCTTTTATAAGAAGGATGAAAGCCGATCTAAAGGTAAAGGCTCAGGTTTAGGCCTTGCAATTTCTAAAGAGATTGTTGAACTTCACAATGGAAAAATATATGCACAATCAAATAATGGAAAGTTAACCATTGTAATTCTATTCCCTACCGTCCGAGAAACGTTAACTTAAATCTTAAAAATGGAGATTAAGGAATTCCATAAAATTTGTATCTACGAAGAAAATCAGCTAAAATGTGTCATTAGAGAATGAGAGTAACGAGCTGGATTTATAAGAGGTGATAATTTGAAGCAAGTGGTTGAGTTCAATGAACAGCTCAAAGTGACCATTATGGAACTAGAAAAAACATGTGAACATATAGCCAATCAAATGGAACGCAAACATTCAAAAGATTTTTCAGAAAATGCCCAAAAGATCATTGTAGAATTAGTTCGTGGAATGAAAGGAAAAGCTGCTACAGAAAATGATGTTTTTGAAGAGGACTATGAATCATATATCGAGGTAGCAATTGAGTGCGGAGAAGAATATCATCCTAATGCGTATATACCGATTTGGAAGTGCAAAAACGAGTGGTTCCAAATGGTCGGGTATATCACTACTAGTAATAGTAGTGATATAGAATTGAAACTGGATCATATTGTGAGAGAAATATTAGAAGAGAATTATTAGAGATCAAGTCAGGGGAGAAGTCTATTGAGTAAGGTAGAAGTATATTTATTATCAGGGTTTTTAGGGAGCGGAAAAACAACTTTATTAAAAAGATTACTTGAAGATGAAAAAAAGCAAAACCGTAAAGTTGCTGTAATGATGAACGAACTAGGAAAGATATCTATTGATTCTAATGAGGTAAGTGAAGGTATTCCATTAAAAGAGCTGCTTGATGGTTGTATTTGTTGTACCATTTCAGATAAATTAGAAGCACAACTACAAGGTTTATTAATGGTTGAAAAACCAGAGGTCATTTATATTGAAACAACAGGGGCAGCTCATCCGGTAGAAGTATTAGACGCTGTTCTTTCTCCCCTTTTTGCTAACCAATTAGAGGTAAGGGGAATTATTTCAGTAGTTGATGGAAGCAGATGGTTACATAGAAGGGAATTAAGTCCCCAAATTCAGCAATTACTACTAGAACAAGTCCGACATGCTGATATGCTATTGTTAAACAAAGCGGATATGCTTTCAGAAAGTGAACAAGCGAAATTGACGATGGAGATTCAATCTATTAATCCACATGCTATGACTATTTTAACTTCTTTCTCAAAAGTGTCAATGAATCAAGTTAGAAACCTTAGTTCTCGTAAAAAGAGTGATAAAGTACGTTCACATGTTCAGGTTGATTTGAATTTAAGTACATTTGTCTATCAATTCCAAAAACCAATTGACCAAGCAGAGTTTGAAGACTTTTTAAGAACCTTACCTGATTCAATCTATCGAATAAAAGGGTATGTTAAGTTTGAACATTTTAAGTATCCTTATCTATTTCAATTTTCTTACGGGATGCCTTTATATATGAAAGAGGAAATGAATCTTCCTTTGAATATGGTATTCATAGGAGAAAATATAAGCTGGGAAGAAATTGAAAGACAACTACAGAAGTTAGAAAAGTAAAAGGTCTCGCTACGTAGACCTTTTTTATATAAGGGGATATTGTTAAAGGAATCCTAGTATAAAATAATATAGATAAATAATTATTTATTAAATACAGGAGAGTGGGTGGAGATAGATGATTTTCATTGGCCTCGCAATAAGTCTTATTCTCCTCATTGCCGGAGGAATTGGACTGGGGAGTGCGGTTGAAACACAAGAGTTTATTATAAGTAGTGTTCTTTTAGGTTCAGGTGCTCTTTTACTGTTACTAGTGCTAGTGTCCTATTGGAATCGTGAACGGAAAAAGAAAAGAAAGTCAGATAGTTGTTGTGATAATTTTTACTTTGATTGTCCTAGTACAACTCCAGATTGCTCTAGTAAAGGAAGTTCTAAGTCGGGCTGGACAGATTGTGACTGCACTCCAGATTGCACAAATTAGGTGTTATGTATGAGTCAAATGTTAAAAGAAATCATCACACTAAAATTTATGCCTTGTCATCGTAAAAGAGAAAGGTCCTTAACCATTAATGGTTGGCAATTCCCTGTTTGTTACCGTTGCATGTTCATCCTAATTGGTTATTTATTTACCCCTGTTTTTTTAGTGTTGCCCCCGGTAAATTCGATTATAAGTGGAATAATGATGGGGATACTACTTACCATTCCAATGATTATTGATGGTTACACTCAATTAAAAGGTCTAAGAATAAGTACTAATTTCCTACGAATCATTACAGGCCTAACCGCTGGCATGGGGATGTCATTTATCATCGTTTATGCTGCAAAGGGATTGATTACTCTTATGTTTAGGTTAATTTAACCATATACATTTTTAGTCACTTTTTACGAATGTTCTGGTCAGCCTCGGGTAAACTTTAAAAGTAAATAAGCAGTTAACGAAATTACAACAATAAACGAGTTAGAGGCTAAGTGATTAAATGATAAAGTAGAGTGACATAAATGAAAAAAATCTTTATTTGTTTATTATTAACTTTATTTGCTTCGATTAATATAGTTGGGGCATCAAAACATGTACATAAAGAACCGAAAATTGAGATGCTTCCTTGGTCAGAGGCAAATTTAGTCATTCCAAAATACACAAAATTTATCGTTAAGGATTTAGAGACGGGTAAAGAGTTTAACGTTCAAAGGCGGGCTGGAAGTCAACACGCGGATGTTCAACCTCTTACTACAGCTGATACAAAAATAATGAAGGAAATCTATAATGGGAAATGGAGCTGGAAACGTAGAGCAATCATCGTAAAATATGAGAAAAAACGGATTGCTGCATCTATGCATGGAATGCCCCATGGTGGGGGTGCTTTAAAAAATAACTTTCCCGGACATTTTTGCATTCATTTTTATGGAAGTAAAACTCATAGGAAAAATCATATGGATTTATCCCATAAACTAATGGTCTTAAAGTCTGCTGGTAAATTAGCATCATACTTACAAAGTTCAGACCCATATGAAGTGACTAGTGCCTATATTGCCGGGTTTAAGGAACAAGATCCTAAAATTGTTTCCCTATTATCTCTGCAACAGACAGAATGGAAAAAGCCTTTTTCAAAGGTGGAGAATGTTTCTTTAACAAGAATGCCCGTATTACCTGTAGAGGATTTAGTAGAGGAGTTAAGCTTAGCTATTCCAATTGAAGTCGATTGGTACATTAAAAATGAAGGAAAAAGAGCTTTTAAAGGAAATATCTATCTTGTAAGGTTTACACCACTTGGTTCCTGGAAGGTAGATACCATAACGTTTTTAGAAGATAATCGTCTTAGTGAATGAGGCGATTATTTTTGATCGTTTAGGAAAGTATAAAATACTTCGCATTGTGGATAACTCTTTAACATTGAGTGTCCCCGTCCAGCTCCAGCGCTTTTGTTCTTCAAATTAAGTATCTTATAAAAGCTTACGTATATGAATATTACTAAAAGCTTGAGAATCGTATCTCAAGCTTTTAATATGGCTCTTTTCTAAAACCTTGTTGCTTCTAACATAGATAAACAATCATTACGAAAACAGCCTTAAATATTTATTGTTGCTCACCGAATTTAACGAAGGTTCTTTCGTCCTCAACCAGTCCGCAGGCTGCACATTGGACTCGATATTCTGGTCCTTTATAAGGCATATGAAAAGGGGATAACATTCCAGTTGTATATTCCTCAACAATTTGTCCGGTTTGTGGATCCATTTTGACCGATTGTGGTTCTTGTTTAATAATATTAAATCTACTTCTATTCGTTCGGCAGTTAGGACAACGGTATGGTGCAGTCATGTTTAAAGCTCCTTTCGTACTTTTTAGTTATTTTTTGCATCTTGTTCCTTAATTATGTAACAATACGTTATAAGGTTTTATTGAAGGGATGTTTTGATATGTATGATTTCCAACATTTATTAAATCAATATCGAGCTCTATGGAATAATCGCTCACTTGAAACAGACAATAGTGAGGGGACATTAAGAGAGGCTATTAAAAGAGAGTTAAAGGACGAAAACTCCCATCCGAGAATACGTCGTCCGCTGTATGAAAAATTCTATTTTGCTGTAAAAAGAATAAATGACTCGTCTATATTACTAGAAGATAAACATAGTCTCATTAATCTTCATATTGAAATTCTAGAAGAAATAAAGAAGGAATCTTAAAAAACTCGGCAAAAATAAGCCGAGTTTTATTACGTCCACCTTTTATAACTGATATACAGAACCAATTAATTCAAAATAATTTCACAGTAACTTCACAGTAGTGATATATACTGATAAAAACATGATTAAGTAAGGAGAAATAATGGTGAAAAGATACTTTCTTATTCCTTGCTGCTTTCTAATTATGCTAGTCTTAACTTCTTGTGAGAATAAGGATTTCCCACGAATCAAGGAAATAGAGTCAATGGCCATAACCGTTAACATTAAAGACATGACGCTTAGCTTTATTGACTTACATACAGAAATGAATGTTAATACATGGAAGCTTAAAAATCCATATTCAGGCGGCATTTTGTTTCCTGATGGGGATTCTTTATTGTTGTATGGAAAACAGGTTGAAACTGTAGATTTATATTCCTTAAAAGAAGGGAAAGCAATAGCAAGTTGGGAAACGGGGAAAGGGATTGTTAATGCTAAGTATTTGAAAAAAAATAATGAAATCGTTTTTGCGGATCAACATCAACATGCAATTAGATTTTTTACTTTAGAAGGGAAAGAAACAGGAAAAGTAAAAACAGCACAAAATCCATTAACATTAATTGAAAAAAAAGATAGCAATGAACTATACGTGATTAGTTTTAATGATGAGAAAACTACTATTATAGACGTAGAAAAGAAAGAAAAGCTAAAAGAATTTAACATTCATTCTTCCGCTGCTGGTGCTTTATTGAGGAAGGGAATGAATGAAATGTGGGTTGGTGGCCATGGGGTAGGGGAAGAAACAGAGACCCAAATTCATGTTTATGATTCACTTAATGGAAAATTGTTAAGAACGATTTCCGCACCTATGATGCCGATCAATTTTACACAAATGCATGATTATATTTTTGTTTTAAGTCATGGGTCGAGTACATTATATCAATTGGATAAGGATGGAATAGAACAAAATTCAATAAAAGTGGGCGCGAACCCCTTTGAGTTAAAAGCTACAAATGAGCAGCTTTTAGTTGCTGGTTATGATAGTAACGATATCCATATAGTAGATTCTTATACCTTAGAAATAAAAACCGCCATTTCAGTTGGAAAAGGTCCATTTCAAATAATCTTAAGGGAGGGACAATAAGGATGAGTAAGTTTAAGATATTAATTGTAGATGATGAGGAGGATATGCGTCATTTAATACAAATGTATTTAGAAAACTCTGGTTTTATTTGTTATCAGGCGGCTGATAGTGGGGAAGCCTACTTTTCCATGGCTAATAACCATGTAGATTTAGTACTTTTAGATATTATGATGCCAGGTGAAGATGGTTTTACTGTCTGTAAAAACTTAAGGGAAAAGTACGACGTGCCGATTATCTTCCTTTCAGCTAAGGGAGAAGAATGGGATAAAGTAAAGGCCCTTCAATTAGGCGGAGATGATTATATTGTTAAGCCCTTCAGTCCTGGAGAAGTAATTGCCAGAATTCAAGCAGTCTTGAGAAGATCAGGCAGTTTAAAGAATGAAAATGATATAGTTAAAATCGGAAAAATAACAATAGATAGACAATCTAGATCAGTAAGTGTAGAGGGGAAGTCTATCTCCTTAACTTTGAAAGAATATGAGTTACTGCTATGCTTTGTCGACCACCAAACACAAGCTCTAAGTAGAGAACAGTTACTGGATTATGTTTGGGGAGTAGACTACCAAGGTAGTTTAAGAACGGTCGATACCCATATTAAGACATTAAGAATGAAATTAGGTACGGAAGATTATCTTCAAACCGTTTGGGGGATTGGTTATAAATTTGAGGTGCCAGGTTCATGAAGTGGCTTTCTTTAACGCTGGCTAAAAAACTATGGTTAACTATTACTGCAATTATATTAATTACAATTGCTTTTTCTTATTTACTCTCTAACTTTTTTTATGAAAAGCTCTATGTCGATAATGTCGAAAAGTCACTATTAGATGAAGGTAAGCTACTGGCAGCTGAGTATGATAGTGGCCCATTAACAAATGATTTAAGAGAAAAAATTGAATGGTATAATACAAAAAATGAATCAGAGGTATTTGTTGTTAGTAATCCGAGAGAGTTAAGTGCTTGCCTTCCCTTTGACATAGACTACCAAACTTTGATTGGGCCAGAGGAAAGAGAGCAGTTACTTAATGGTGTTCCTATTAAGAAAATGGGTTATGAAGAAAGATTTGATCGTAATATTATGGCTGTCATTGTTCCCCTTCTAGATCATAATGGGTTAGAGGGAATTATCTATCTTTATATACCTTTAGCAAACATTTCCGAACTAACAGAAGACTTTGCCTATATGTGGTTCATTGCTGCTATACTTTTTGGAATTATCTCCATTTATTTAGGAACAATTCTAGTAAATAAATTAACAAAACCATTAAAAGAAATTAAACTGGCAGCAAATCGTGTAGCTAATGGTGATTATTCTCAAAGAGTACCTATATATACAAATGATGAAGTGGGCCAACTAGCAAATGCCTTTAACCATATGTCTGAATCTATACAAAAGGAAGATGAGAGAAAAAAAGAGTTCATTGCAAATGTTTCTCATGAACTAAGGACACCGATTAGTTATGTAAAAGGCTATAGTGAGGCACTGATAACAGGTATAGTAGAGAAAGAGGAGGACCGAGTTAAGTATCTTCAGTTAATTCATCGTGAATCTGGAAGAATGACTCGTTTAGTAGGGGATTTATTAGATTTAACAAAGCTAGATACAGAGGAATATCAATTAATTAAAAATCCAATCCCGTTGGCACAACTCATTGAGGATGCCACTGTGAAGTATACTCCCGTTTTAAAAGCTAAAAACATTACTATAAACTATGATTTAGATCCTGACATCATTATTAACGGTGATGAAGGAAGAATTGAACAAGTACTTCAAAATATAATGGATAATGCCATTAATTATACCGATAAAGGTACTGTTACTATTAGGCTATATAAAGATCAGGAGAAATGCGTAGTATCTATTACGGACACAGGTGTAGGAATTCCGAAAGAAGATTTGAAAAATATCACAGAGAGATTTTACCGAGTCAATAAAGCTCGGACAAGACAAGATGGAGGTTCAGGTTTAGGACTAGCCATTACTAAAAAGATTATGTCTCTCCATGATGGAAAGATAATAATTCATAGTGAACTAGGTAAGGGTACAGAAGTTCAATTGTATTTTCCAATAATGGAAATTTAGGGAGCCTCCTACAATATATAAATTTTAAGGAGAAGTTAAAATGAAGAAAGCAGTCATCTATATCTTTGCGATACTTATGGTTTTTGTATTAGGAGCTTGCTCCAACCAGGAAGTCGAGGAAGAACCTCAATTTTTAGAAGTTGATTTAACCATTAATCCTAATAAAGCAGAACTAAATAAACCTATCACGTTTGAGGCAAAAGTAACGTATGGTAGCGAAGAGGTAACAGATGCAGATGAAGTTAATTTTGAAATCTGGCGTGCCCATGACGAGAAACATGAAAAGATAGAAGTGAAACATGCAGAAAATGGGATTTACCGACTAGAAAAAAGCTTTGATCGAGAAGGGACTTATTATATTTACGCTCATGTTACCGCTAGAAGCATGCACAATATGCCGAAAAAAGAATTTATCATTGGTGAACCTAGTGAGCCTGAGGACAGCTCAAACTCTTCAAAAGAAAAAGATAAGGAAGAAAATGACCATAGTGGACATTAAGAAGTGCACTTACTAAATAAAGCGGATTACCGCTTTATTTTTTTAAAACTAATACAGAGTCTGAGTGCAAACTAGTTTAATAATAATTGTTACTAATAAGTAATATGCGTAATAAAATGAAGGGTTTTGAAAACCTGTCAACCTGTTATTTTTAATATGTTTTTGGTAGTCAAACCTTTTTTATCCAAAGAGGCTGCTTAATTAATAAGGTGAACATTCATTATAAAACTATGATTTTTTCTGAATATTTAATAGAAAAAATAAATCATAGTAGATTAATAAAAAACCTTAATATCTAACATGGAAATATAATCCTCAATTATTACAAAAATCCTCGTGGTATGATGACTTCGAAAGATTTGAGTCATCACAAGGAGGAAACAAAATGAAAAAGAAGGTTATTTTTTCAGTCGCTGCAGCTGCTGCTCTTTTATTAACGAACCCAGGAGTAAACCAAGCTGAAGCTTCAACAGATACTACTAGTACAAAAGTTTACTATTATCAAACTAGTAACCTGGATTATAATCAGTTAAATAGTCTACTACAAAAATACTTTTCTCGAGTTACAACACAAAACCCTGCAACTCAAGTGACTAACGAAACACAGCCGGCTCCAACACAACAGCCAGCTGCAAGTCAAGAAACATCAACCACAACAACTACTACAACTGGGGCCACTAGCTATCAATTAAGTGCATATGAACAAAAGGTGGTTGAACTAACGAATCAAGAAAGAGCAAAGTATGGTCTTGTTGGTTTGAAAATCGATGCGGCTTTAAGTAAAGTGGCACGAGAAAAGTCTTCAGACATGCAGCGTAATAATTATTTCTCACACACAAGCCCAACCTATGGTTCACCATTTGATATGATGAAGAAGTTCGGAATTACTTACCGTACAGCGGGTGAAAATATTGCAATGGGTCAACGTACACCGGAAGAAGTAGTAAAAGCATGGATGAATAGTGAAGGTCATCGTAAAAACATTCTTAATGCTAATTTTACTCATATTGGTGTTGGACATGTAGCCAGCGGTAACTATTGGACACAAATGTTCATTGGTAAATAGGAAATACATGAATAAGGGCGGATAAGACCGCCCTTGTATTAAGATGATTCATCTATATGAATTTTGGCCTCGCCACCTGTTTTCTTCGGGATAGAAATAACCATTAATCCACTTTCAAAATAATAATGTATTGTGTTTGGATCAAATGGAATGGGTATAGTAATTTTCTTTTCAAACCTAAGATTTGCCCGTTCTTTTAAGAAATAATGAACTTGTGGTTTTAACGTTTTTGCTTCGCCTTTAATGATAAGGGTTTGATCCTGTAATGTGATTTGTATATGCTCTTTTTTTAATCCAGGGACCTCTATCTCTAATGTCATTCCTTCTTTATCTTCATAAAAATCACATCGAGGAAAAACCTCTTGTTTTGTAAAAAAAGATTGTTGATTAAAATCAGAACTTGAATTAAAACTGGAAAACTGGCTCCAAAATTGTTCCTGTTGCTGCTGCTTCGTTAATTCAATCCACTTATTAAATTGATTAAAATCCACTAAGTATCCCCCATTTTTCTCAAGAAGTTATAATTCAGAGAGAATACAGCCCTAGTAAAAGACTTAATTTAGGTAAAGATAAGTTATAGGCTCTTTCTAAAACTTCGTTGCTTCTCGTATAGGTAAATTTACCTATAAAATATACATGCTATAATAGTCTTAAAAGCTTTTCAGTTTTAGAAAAAGCCTTACCATCTAAATTTGAAGTACTTTTTAACTATTAAGGGTAAAAATCGGCCTTTGGATTTTTACAAAAACAATCATTACGAAAACAGCCAAGTTATAAAACTTCAGTCACATCAATTTCAGAAAACTGCATATCAATATTTTTAGGTATTCTTACCTCAAGCAAACCATCTTTGTACTGAGCTGTTGCTCCTTTTCTTTTCACGATTGCTGGTAAAGTAATAATTTGTTTATCTCTATCATCTGGAATATGTTCAATAATCAATTGATTTGAGGTATAAAATAACTTTAATTTTCTTAACCATTCTTCATTTTTTATAGGCACCATAGCATATACATATTCATGAGTTTCAAAAACAGAAGAATCTAATGGACTCTTCTTATTAGAACTAGATGTATTCGAATTTTGGTTGAAAAATGGATTCGGAGGAGTTTGTTGGTTCATTCCCTCCATGTGTTGTGGGAACATTTTGGACATCATATCTTGAATATAACCTTCTATATTATTAGGATTAATTTGTTCCGTCATATTCTTCATTTGATTATTAAAAGGGAATAAATTCCAAGGAAACATATACACCCGTCCTTTCAATCGACCGAAACAATGTGTTTATGCATTATATGCAGTCCAGTGCCCATTCGTTAAGGAATTCTTTAAAACGACCTTACAAGGTTAAGTGGTCAAAATCGAATAGCTATTATAAAACTAATAAATAATAGGCTTTTTAAATAAGGAAGTTGCTTTTACAATAATTGAATCAGAGAGTGGTTTGTAGCGGAAGGCACTTGACTCCAGCAGGAAATAGAGGAAAGGTCGAGACCCCACAGACGGAACGGCGAGTTATCATGAACGAAACTAGCTCCTTACTCGTAAATTCGTAGGTTAATTTGGTAAGAATGTTTATTGATAAAACAAACCAAATCAGAGCTA
>NZ_JAXOFX010000030.1:0-30749 GCF_034427655.1 Robertmurraya mangrovi | reverse complement strand
ATTACATAGTCTGGTGGCGATAGCGAGAAGGTCACACCCGTTCCCATACCGAACACGGAAGTTAAGCTTCTCAGCGCCAATGGTAGTTAGGGGCTGTCCCCTTGTGAGAGTAGGACGTCGCCAGGCAAAAAAACGAGTATCTTATGGATACTCGTTTTTTTTTTGCCTAATAGATATTATCTAATAAAATTCAATAGACTAAGGCTTCTAGATACCTCATAAAGATTGATATCCAAATACACCTTAGTTTTATAAAAATGGAGACTCCTCACATAATAATGAATCCCTCATGCATAAATATATCAACAAGCTAAAAGGCTAATAAGGAATGTATCTACAATTAATAACCTGCTTAAGTTACATAATTCCTAAGTACTCTAGAAATGATTTAAAAAGGTTCGCAAATTTAAGAAACTCTTGTACAATAGAAACTTATAGATTTTAAAAGGGGGATTCTAATTGGTATTTGATGGACTGTTAATGGTAGCTATCATTCTTATTATAAATATTGTCTATGTTTCTTTTTTTACAATAAGAATGATTTTGACATTGAAGGGCAGGCGTTATTTGGCTGCTCTTATAAGTATGATAGAGGTAGTTATTTATGTTATAGGTTTAGGTCTTGTATTGGATAATTTGAATGAAATACAAAACCTTATTGCTTATGCGGTTGGTTATGGCATTGGTGTTATTGTTGGAATGAAGATTGAGGAGAAATTAGCTCTTGGATATATAACGGTTAATGTGATTACGAAAGAATATGATAAAGATTTGCCGAAGATGTTGCGAGAAAAAGGCTATGGAGTCACTAACTGGGCAGCAAATGGCCTTGAGGGAGATCGAATGGCCATGCAAATTTTAACGCCTAGAAAGTATGAGTTAAAATTATATGCCACTATAAAAGAGTTAGATCCTAAGGCTTTTATTATCTCCTATGAACCTAAAACGATATATGGGGGCTTTTGGGTTAAATCTGTAAAGAAAGGAAAGTTGTTTCCGTGAGTAAAGCTAAGAAGCAATCATTTGAGGTTAAAGAGAATGAGACCATTGATCAATGTCTAGAAAGAATTAAGAAAGAGGGTTATATGCCTACTAGAAGAATGGAGAAACCCATTTTTAAGGAAGTAAATGAAGGTGGATCCATTAGTTATGAACCTGTAGGTAGACAAATTATTTTTGAAGCAAAAAGAACAGAGTAACAGCAAAACACGAACATTAATAAATAAATGTTTTTTATCGTTCGATATTTTTGTTGACACTAAGGGAATTTCATTGTTAAGATGTAGATAGTGATAATGAACTCAAATATTTACCCTCGTATATCAATGGGGATATGGCCCATAAGTTTCTACCCGATAACCGTTAATTATCGGACTATGAGGGAAAGTAAATATGGCCGGTTTGCGTTTTATTAGTGTGTGCAAGAACAAGCACATTTTTATGTATTAAGCCCGGGCAGATTTCTTTCTCTGATAGGAAGGCATCTGTTTTGGGCTTTTTATTTTGAGAATTAATAGATAAAAATGATTCTGGAGGATTAAAATGAGCATTCAAGTTGGAATTATTATGGGGAGTAAGTCAGATTGGGAAACAATGAAACACGCATGTGACGTACTTGATCAACTTGAGGTCAAATACGAAAAGAAGGTCGTATCAGCCCACCGTACTCCAGATTTAATGTTTGAATATGCAGAATCGGCTCGTGATAGAGGAATTAATGTAATTATTGCAGGTGCCGGTGGAGCAGCCCACTTACCTGGCATGGTTGCAGCGAAAACTACATTACCTGTTATAGGAGTTCCAGTGCAGTCCAAGGCGTTAAACGGCTTAGATTCGCTCTTATCAATTGTTCAGATGCCTGGTGGAGTACCAGTAGCAACGGTAGCGATTGGAAAGGCTGGAGCAACTAATGCTGGCTTACTAGCAGCACAGATAATCGGAACGACTGATTTAGAAATTGCCCATAGACTTGAAAACATGAGAGAAGAAACGAAACAAACTGTATTAGAAAGTAGTGATGAGCTTGTCTAAAGTAATTTTACCAGGGCAAACAATCGGTATTATTGGTGGTGGGCAGCTAGGGAGAATGATGGCTCTTGCAGCTAAGGCTCAAGGTTTTAAAATTGCTGTTCTAGATCCTACTGAGGATTCACCGTGCGGGCAAGTGTCTGACTATAAGGTTATAGGTGAATACCATCATTTAGAAGCTATTAAGCAACTATCATTTATCAGTGATGTGATTACATACGAATTTGAGAATATCGATGCTGAAGCACTACAGTGGCTTCATAAAAATGCATACGTACCTCAAGGAACAAAGCTATTAGAGATTACTCAAAATAGAATTAGTGAGAAACAAGCGATACAAAAAGCAGGAGTAGATGTAGCCCCATATGGAGTGGTAGAAACTCTTGAAGATGTATATCTAAACCTTAAAGATTTAGGTTACCCAGCGGTTTTAAAAACGGCAAGAGGTGGATATGACGGTAAGGGTCAGCTTGTCATTAGAGAAGAAAAGGATATTTTACTAGCGGAAGAACTACTAAATAAAGGAATATGCGTCCTTGAGAAATGGATTCCTTTTGAGAAAGAGATTTCTGTCATTGTAGTTAGAAATCCAAAGGGAGAAACAGAAGTTTTTCCGGTTGGAGAAAACATTCATATTGAAAACATTCTTCATCAAACGATTGTTCCAGCTAGAATTAATCAAGATTCTAAAGATAAAGCAGTAGCGATGGCAAAATTAATTGCTGAGTCCCTCGAGTTAGTTGGTACGTTAGCGGTAGAAATGTTCTTAACAAAAGAAGGTACAATATACATTAATGAACTAGCCCCTCGACCACATAATTCAGGGCATTATACGATTGAAGCTTGTGAAACTTCTCAATTTGAACAACATATACGAGCGGTTTGTAACTGGCCACTTGGAAGTACTGACCTATTAAAGCCAGCTGTTATGGTTAACATATTGGGTGAGCACCAGTCTAGTTTAATAAATAACATCCCAACCTTAACAAATTGGAAAGTTCATTTGTACGGGAAAAAGGAAGCGAAATTCAAAAGAAAAATGGGTCATGTAACTATTTTAAGAGATACTGTAGAAGAAGCCCTTCTTGAAGCGGAACAAACGGACATATGGGAAAATGTGAAGGAAAAGATCGGAGGATAAACCATGATTGAACGTTATACACGCCCAGAAATGGGAGCGATTTGGACAGAAGAGAATAAATTTAAGGCTTGGTTAGAGGTAGAAATTTTAGCTTGTGAGGCTTGGGTGGAGCTTGGGGAAATACCTCAAGAGGATGTTCAAAAAATCCGTGAAAATGCTTCGTTTGATATTAACCGTATCAAAGAAATCGAAGAAGAAACAAGACATGATGTAATTGCTTTTACAAGAGCGGTTTCTGAAACTCTTGGTGAAGAAAGAAAATGGGTTCACTACGGATTAACTTCGACTGATGTAGTTGACACAGCCCTTTCATACTTAATCAAACAAGCGAACAATATTTTATTAAAAGATCTCGAGAACTTTGTAGAAATTCTAAAAAATAAAGCATTAGAACATAAATATACGGTCATGATGGGACGTACACACGGTGTTCATGCGGAACCAACTACTTTTGGTTTAAAGCTTGCCCTTTGGTATGAGGAAATGAAACGTAATCTTGAGCGTTTTAAACAAGCAGCTGCAGGAATTGAGTTTGGAAAAATGTCTGGTGCTGTTGGAACGTTTGCAAATATTGATCCATTTATTGAGAAATATGTATGTGAAAAATTAGGGATTCAACCAGCTCCTATCTCTACACAAACATTACAACGTGATCGCCATGCTCATTATATGTCTGCGATTGCTTTAATTGCGACTTCTATTGAGAAATTTGCTGTCGAAATTCGCGGTTTACAAAAAAGTGAAACACGTGAAGTGGAAGAATTTTTTGCAAAAGGACAAAAAGGCTCTTCTGCAATGCCACATAAACGTAACCCAATTGGGTCTGAAAACATGACTGGTCTTGCTCGTGTGATTCGTGGTTACATGTTAACAGCATATGAGAACGTACCTTTATGGCATGAAAGAGATATTTCACACTCTTCTGCTGAAAGAATTATCATTCCAGATGCAACGATTGCACTTAACTACATGTTAAACCGTTTCGGTAATATCGTGAAAAACTTAACGGTGTTCCCAGATAACATGAAACGAAACATGGACCGTACTTTTGGAATAATCTACTCTCAACGTGTCCTATTAGCACTGATTGATAAAGGATTGACTCGTGAAGAAGCATATGACACCGTTCAACCGAAGGCAATGGAAGCATGGGAAACTCAAGTACACTTCCGCAATATTATTGAAGCGGATGAAAGAATTACGTCTAAACTTTCTCCTGCTGAGATTGAAGATTGCTTCGACTACAACCATCATATTAAACACGTTGATACAATCTTTGAACGCTGTGGGCTGTAACTTCCAAAATCAATAATAAATAGTGAACACCAACCTATATAGGGGTGCTTACTATAAAATTTAAAGATTGAAGATTCCTAATTTTCATACTTAAGGAGGCTCTCCAGATGGAAAAAAGAGCACTGTTATATGAAGGAAAAGCAAAAAGGGTTTACATGACTGACGATGAAAATCTTGTTTGGATTCAATATAAAGATTCAGCAACAGCTTTCAATGGAGAAAAGAAAGCTGAAATTACTGGTAAAGGTCGTTTAAATAACGAAATTACTAGTTTACTATTTTCAAAGTTACATGAAGCAGGAGTTGCATCTCACTTTGTGGAACGCTTATCTGAAACTGAGCAACTTGTTAAAAAAGTAAACATTATTCCTCTTGAGACAGTTGTTCGAAACGTTGCAGCTGGAAGCTTTTCTAAGAGATTGGGAATTGAAGAAGGAAAGCCATTATCAAAGCCATTAGTAGAATTTTATTTAAAAAATGACGACTTAGGCGATCCAATTATGACAGATGATCAAATTTTTGAACTTGGTCTTGCGAATGAGAAAGAAGTAGCACTTTTAAAAGAAAAAGCACTAAAAGTAAATTCAATCCTATCAAGCTTTTTTGCTGAATTAGGAATTAACTTAATTGATTTCAAGCTTGAGTTTGGTAAGGATGCTGCTGGTGAAGTTTTACTAGCTGATGAAATTTCCCCAGATACTTGTCGCCTATGGGATAAAGAAACAAATGCAAAGTTAGATAAAGACGTGTTCCGTCGTGATTTAGGAAATTTAACAGATGCCTATGAAAATATATTAGAAAGATTGGGAGGCCCACAACATGTATAAAGTAAAGGTTTTCGTAACATTAAGAGAAAGCGTATTAGATCCTCAAGGAACAGCCGTTGTAAATTCATTACATTCTTTAAACTATAAAGATGTATCTGATGTTCGTATCGGTAAATTTATGGAGCTAACAATTGAAAAATCTGACCGTAATATCGATGATGTTGTTAAAGAAATCTGTGATAAAGTATTGGCTAACCCAGTTATCGAAGACTATCGTTATGAGATTGAGGAGGTAGTTGCTCAGTGAAGTTTGCGGTAGTTGTATTCCCAGGTTCGAATTGTGACATTGATATGTTTCATGCCATTAAAGATGAACTAGGTGAAGAAGTAGAATATGTTTGGCATGATGTTGATAATTTAGATGAATTCGACGGTATTTTACTTCCAGGTGGATTCTCTTACGGAGATTACCTACGCTCTGGTGCAATTGCACGTTTTAGTAACGTAATGAAAGAAGTTGTAAAAGCTGCTGAGGTTGGTAAACCGATTCTTGGTGTTTGTAACGGATTTCAGATTTTATTAGAATCAGGTCTACTTCCAGGGGCTATGAGACGAAATGATAGTCTAAAGTTCATTTGTAAGCCTGTTGGATTACGAGTAGAAAATAACCAAACAATGTTTTCATCAGACTATAAACAAGGTGAAGTCATTTCTGTACCGATTGCTCATGGTGAAGGCAACTATTATTGTGATGAAGAGACACTAGCCCAATTAAAAGCAAATAATCAAATTGTTTTCACATATGTAGATAATCCGAACGGTAGTATTGAAAATATTGCTGGTATCGTAAACGAAAAAGGGAATGTCCTCGGAATGATGCCACATCCTGAAAGAGCAGTAGATGAACTTTTAGGTGGAGCGGATGGATTAAAATTATTTCAATCAATCGTAAAACAGTGGAGGGAAGCACATGTCGTTAAAGCTTGAGCCAAGTCCGGAACAAATTAAATTAGAAAAAGTCTACCGAGAAATGGGTTTGTCCGATGAAGAATTTGCGATGGTTGAGAAAATTCTAGGCCGAACACCAAATTATACAGAAACAGGTTTATTCTCAGTTATGTGGTCAGAGCACTGCAGCTATAAAAACTCAAAGCCAGTTCTAAGAAAGTTCCCTACATCAGGTGAAAGAGTACTTCAAGGTCCTGGAGAAGGAGCTGGTATTGTTGATATCGGCGACGAGCAAGCAGTTGTATTTAAAATTGAAAGCCATAACCACCCTTCTGCAATTGAGCCATACCAAGGTGCGGCAACGGGTGTTGGTGGAATTATACGTGACGTATTTTCGATGGGAGCAAGACCGGTCGCGCTTCTTAACTCTTTACGCTTTGGAGAACTGGATTCTGCTCGTGTTAAGTACCTTTTTAAAGAAGTTGTAGCAGGGATTGCTGGTTATGGAAACTGTATCGGAATTCCAACAGTAGGTGGAGAGGTCCAATTCGACGCTGCTTATGAAGGAAATCCGTTAGTAAATGCTATGTGTGTTGGTTTAATTGATCACAAAGATATTAAAAAAGGTCAAGCACACGGTGTTGGAAATACAGTCATGTATGTTGGTGCAAAAACGGGTCGTGACGGAATTCACGGGGCAACATTCGCTTCAGAAGAATTAACGGAAGAGTCTGATGATAAGCGCCCAGCAGTACAGGTTGGAGATCCATTCATGGAAAAGCTTTTACTAGAAGCTTGTCTAGAGTTAGTTCAGTCGGACGCGCTAGTTGGAATTCAAGATATGGGTGCAGCAGGCTTAACAAGTTCTTCAGCAGAAATGGCATCTAAAGCAGGTTCAGGAATTGAAATGGATTTAAGCTTAGTACCTCAACGTGAAAGAGGTATGACAGCATATGAAATGATGCTTTCTGAGTCTCAAGAGCGTATGTTAATCGTTGTGCAAAAAGGAAGAGAGCAAGAAATCGTTGATCTTTTCTCTAAATATGATTTAGAAGCTGTTGCAATCGGTGTTGTAACAGACGATAAAATGCTGCGCTTAATTCACAATGGTGAAGTGGTAGCAAATGTTCCTGCTGATGCATTAGCAGAAGATGCTCCAGTGTACCATAAGCCATCTCAAGAGCCGGAATATTTCCGTGAGTTCCAAGCAATGGATAATGATATTCCTTCTGTAGATGACTATAACGAGACATTAGTAAATTTATTAAAACAACCTACTATCGCAAGTAAAGAGTGGGTTTATAATCAATATGATCATATGGTTCGTACAAATACTGTCGTATCACCAGGTTCTGATGCAGCGGTAGTTCGTATCCGTGGTACGCGTAAAGCATTAGCAATGACAACAGATTGTAACTCACGCTATATTTACTTAGATCCTGAAACAGGTGGGAAAATTGCCGTAGCTGAAGCAGCAAGAAATATTGTTGCATCTGGTGCTGAACCGTTAGCTATTACTGATTGCTTAAACTTCGGTAATCCTGAGAAGCCTGAAATCTTCTGGCAGTTTGAAAAAGCAGTAGATGGTATGAGTGAAGCTTGCCGTGGATTAAATACGCCAGTTATCGGTGGAAACGTTTCGTTATACAACGAAACGAACGGAACAGCTGTGTATCCAACTCCAGTTGTAGGGATGGTTGGTTTAGTTGAAGATTTAGCCCACATTACTACACAAAGCTTCAAAGCTGCGGGAGATTTAATCTACTTACTTGGTGAGACTAAAGATGAGTTTGGTGGAAGTGAGCTTCAAAAATTAACATATGGCCGTATTTTCGGAAAAGCACCTGAGTTAAATGTTGAAGTAGAAGCTGAGCATCAAGGTCAAGTATTGGGAGCCATTCGTGCAGGTGTTGTCGCTTCAGCCCATGACTTAGCTGAAGGTGGTTTAGCTGTTGCATTAGCAGAAAGCTTAATCGGAAGTAATGGATTAGGTGCAACCGTATCAGTAAGCGGAAATACAGTTTCTTCTTTATTCAGTGAAACGCAATCACGTTTCCTTTTAACAGTGAAAAAAGAACACCAACAACAATTTGAGAGTTTAGTAGAAGCGACTCTAATTGGTGAAGTTACAGCTTCTTCAGTTCTTGAAATTAAAAATAATGAAGAAATCGTTATCAATAAACAAGTAGAAGAGTTAAGAACGGCTTGGAAAGGAGCTATTCCATGCTTGCTGAGTTAAGAGGATTAAACGAAGAGTGTGGTGTTTTTGGAGTATGGGGACATACAGACGCTCCTCAAATCACCTACTACGGTCTTCATAGTTTGCAGCATCGCGGTCAAGAAGGTACTGGAATGGTCGTAACAGATGGAGAAAAGCTTAAAGGTTTAAAGGGTGAAGGATTGGTTGCTGAAATTTTTACACAAGAGTCTATGAAAGAGATGACTGGTAAAGCAGCCATTGGTCATGTGCGTTACTCAACAGCAGGTGGCGGCGGTTATGAAAATGTTCAACCACTCCTTTTCCACTCTAATAGTGGAAGCTTAGCACTTGCCCATAACGGTAACCTTGTTAATGCAACAGCTTTAAAAAATCAGTTAGAAGGCCAAGGTAGTATCTTTCAAACTAGCTCTGATACAGAAGTTTTAGCGCATTTAATTAAAAGAGGCGGTTTCTCTTCTTTAAAAGATCGAGTGAAAAATGCTTTAACGATGATTAAAGGAGCATATGCATTTCTGATTATGACCGAGAAGGAAATGATGATTGCACTTGACCCGAATGGTTTACGTCCTTTATCACTAGCTAAGCTTGGAGATGCCTATGTTGTTGCATCAGAAACATGTGCTTTTGATGTAGTAGGTGCTCAGTTTATTCGTGATGTTCAACCAGGTGAACTTCTAGTCATAAATGACGAAGGAATTCACTCAGAATTGTTCGCAATGGCTTCTAACCAAGCAATGTGTACAATGGAGTATGTTTATTTTTCTCGTCCTGATAGTGATATTCATGGAATTAATGTTCATACGGCACGTAAGAACTTAGGAAAGAAATTAGCTCAAGAAGTTCAAATTGAAGCAGATGTTGTTACTGGTGTACCTGACTCTAGTATTTCAGCAGCAATCGGTTATGCGGAAGCATCTGGTATTCCATATGAAATGGGCTTAATTAAGAATAGATATGTGGGTAGAACGTTTATCCAGCCTTCTCAATCTCTACGTGAACAAGGTGTGAAGATGAAGCTTTCTCCTGTACGTGGAGTGGTTGAAGGAAAAAGAGTAATCATGGTAGACGATTCTATCGTTCGTGGTACAACTAGTAGACGAATTGTTTCTATGTTAAAAGAAGCGGGAGCGGCTGAAGTTCATGTGGTGATCAGTTCACCACCGATTCAGAATCCTTGTTTTTATGGAATTGACACTTCTACTAGAGAAGAGTTAATTGCATCAAGACATTCAGTAGAGGAAATTAGACAAATTATCGGGGCAGATACTTTAACATTCTTAAGTGTTGAGGGGATGTTAGAGGGGATCGGAAGAAAGAATACCGATGAAAATTGTGGGCAATGTTTAGCTTGTTTCACTGGTAAATATCCTACAGAAATTTATCCGCAAGAATTAGAAGTAAAGTGCTAATAGATTTCAAAAAAAAATCAGGTTAATAGGGGCATCTGATTATGATTAAAGCGACATGGTAAGATAAAATCCAATAGCCGATTTTACTACATGTCGCTTTTTTTACTTGATCATCATTAGAATTTAGGAGGAACAAAAAATGGCTAACGCTTATAAGCAAGCGGGTGTTGATATAGAAGCGGGATATGAAGCGGTAACTCGAATGAAGAAGCATGTACAAAGAACGATGCGTCCTGGAGTTTTAGGTGGTCTTGGCGGATTTGGAGGAATGTTTGATTTATCTACTCTAAATTTGAAAGAGCCTGTTTTAGTTTCAGGGACTGATGGTGTTGGAACGAAGCTAATGCTAGCTTTCATGATGGATCGTCACGATACTATTGGCATTGATGCTGTAGCAATGTGTGTGAATGATATTGTCGTACAAGGTGCAGAACCGATTTACTTTTTAGATTACATTGCGTGTGGAAAAGCAGAACCTGGTAAGATTGAAGCAATCGTAAAAGGGATATCAGATGGTTGTGAAATGGCGGGCTGTGCTTTAGTAGGTGGAGAAACAGCTGAAATGCCTGGAATGTACAGTGAAGAAGAATATGATTTAGCTGGATTTGCAGTTGGTGCTTGTGAAAAGTCAGCTATCATTACAGGTGAAAACATAAAAGCTGGAGATGTATTAATAGGTTTAGCTTCTAGTGGAATTCATAGTAACGGATACTCTCTAGTTCGTAAGATTTTCTTTGAACAAGCAAAAATGGCTTTAACAGATTATGTAGAGGAGCTAGGGAAAACTTTAGGTGAGGAACTTCTTACTCCGACAAAAATCTATGTAAAACCCATTTTATCTGCATTAAAGAAATTTGAAATTAAAGGTATGGCTCATATTACAGGTGGCGGATTTATTGAAAATATTCCAAGAATGCTACCAACAGATTTAGGTGCTGAGTTAACGGAAAGTCATTGGGATGTACCGGCTATTTTTACCCTAATGGAAAAAGAGGGGCAATTAAACCGCCAAGAGATGTACAATATTTTTAATATGGGTACTGGAATGGTAGTAGCTGTTGATCCATCTATTGCCGAAGAGGTTATCAATCATTTTATTGAAAATGGTGAGAAAGCCTACCAAATTGGGGTAGTATCTGATAAGGAAGGTATTGAAATTAAATAATAGCTTTTTAAATAGGTTCTAGGTTTTATGGAGGTCCTAATAAAAAGTTTCAAAAACCGGAGGAAAACCATGAAGAATATCGCAGTTTTTGCATCAGGTAGTGGCAGTAATTTTCAAGCGATTATAGATGCAGTCAAAAGTGGGAAGCTTCACGTGAATATTAAATTACTAGTTTGTGATAAGCCTGGGGCATTTGCAGTTGAGCGTGCTAATACCGAAAATATTCCTCGATTTGTTTTTACAGCAAAGAATTATAATTCTAAAGTTGAATATGAAGAAGACATACTTCGTCATTTAAAAAATAATGAAGTAGACTTTATCGTTTTAGCAGGCTATATGAGGTTAATCGGTTCTACTCTATTAGGCGAGTATGAAGGTAGAATCATTAATATTCATCCATCATTGCTACCTGCTTTTCCTGGAAAGGATGCAATTGGCCAGGCTATAGATGCGAAAGTGAAGGTTAGTGGAGTGACTGTTCACTATGTTGATGCTGGAATGGACACAGGGCCAATTATCGCACAAAAAGCCGTTGAATTAAGTGATGATGAAAATATTGAGAGTTTACAAGAGAAGATTCATAGAGTTGAGCATGAGCTTTATCCGGCAGTAATTGAGAAGCTGCTTTCTTAAGGAATCCGCGAAAAAGATTCTTAATAGTATTAAAAAACTTCAACCTTTAGGGGGCTACATAAAGTGAAAAAACGTGCATTAATTAGCGTTTCAGATAAAACAGGTGTTACCGAATTTGCTAAGCAACTAAGCGATCTGGGATATGAAATCATTTCAACAGGCGGAACGAAGAAGGCCCTTCATGATAATGGAATACCTGTCATTAGTGTTAGTGATGTAACAGGCTTTCCAGAAATTTTAGAAGGTCGTGTGAAAACATTAAATCCATATATCCATGGTGGACTTTTAGCGAAGTTTTCTGAAGAGAGTCATGTTGAGCAATTAGCAGAACACAAAATCCAACCGATTCACGTTGTTTGTGTGAACTTGTATCCATTCCAACAAACCATTGCTAAACCTGATGTAACGGTTGAAGATGCCATTGAAAACATTGATATCGGTGGCCCAACGATGTTACGTGCATCGGCTAAAAACCATGAGTATGTAACAGTAGTAGTTGATCCTTCAGATTATGAAGTAGTGATTGAGGAATTAAAGAATGCTGGTGAGGTTCAAAAAGAAACTCGCCGCAAATTGGCAGCAAAAGTGTTCCGCCATACAGCAGCTTATGATGCTATGATTGCAGAATATATGACGGACTTAGCACAAGAAGAGACGCCAGAAAAATTAACGGTTACTTATGAGTTAAAACAGTCTTTACGTTATGGAGAGAATCCACACCAGAAGGCTTCTTTCTACCGCAAGCCATTAGGATCCGTATTCTCTATTGCTAACGCTACCCAATTACATGGTAAAGAGCTTTCTTATAATAACATCAACGATGCAGACGCAGCTCTTCAAATTGTAAAAGAGTTTGATCAGCCAGCTGCAGTTGCTGTGAAACATATGAATCCTTGTGGAGTAGGAACAGGTGAAAATACTTTTGATGCATTCACAAAAGCGTTCGCTGCAGATCCAGTTTCTATTTTTGGTGGAATTATCGCATTAAACCGAGAAGTAGATAAGCAAACAGCTGAAAAATTACATGAAATTTTCTTAGAGATTATTATTGCTCCGTCGTTTTCTGAAGAGGCTTTAGAAATTTTAACTAGTAAAAAGAATCTACGCTTACTAACGATTCCTTTCGATCAAGCGCAAAAAGCGGAAGTGAAATTAACTTCCATTGAAGGCGGATTACTAGTTCAAGAACAAGACAGCTTCTCTTACGAAGATGCAACGATTACTGTGCCAACCAAACGCGAGCCAACGGAAGAGGAGTGGCAAGCAATGAAATTAGGATGGAAAGTAGTTAAGCACGTGAAATCAAATGCAATCGTAGTTAACGATAAAGATATGACTTTAGGTATCGGTGCTGGACAAATGAATCGTGTCGGTGCTGCCAAAATTGCTTTAGAACAAGCTGGTGAAAAAGCAACCGGGGCAGTATTAGCTTCAGATGCATTTTTCCCAATGGATGACACCGTTGAAGCAGCAGCAAAAGCAGGAATTACAGCTATCATCCAACCAGGTGGATCCATTCGTGATGAAGACTCCATCAAAAAAGCGGATGAGTATGGAATTGCTATGGTGTTTACAGGAGTAAGGCATTTTAAACATTAAAAATAACTGGGGTCAGACCCTCTTTAGTGTGCTAAAGGAGGTCTGACCCCTTAAAAAGAGGGTGGAATGGATGAAGGTATTGGTTGTTGGTCGCGGTGGAAGAGAGCATGCGATTTGTAGAAAAGTGAGTGAGAGTCCGAATGTTGAGCAAGTGTTTGTTGCTCCAGGGAATGAAGGCATGACTGATGTGGCTGAACGGGTTAAAATAAGCGAAATTGATACGGAAAGTTTATTAGCTTTTGCTCGGGAACAACAAATAGGCTTAACCATTATTGGACCCGAAGTACCTTTATTAAATGGACTAGCGGATGATTTCCGTGCCAATGGTTTGCTAGTATTTGGTCCAAATCAGAAGGCGGCTGAAATTGAAGGCAGTAAATCTTTTGCAAAAGAAATTATGAAGAAATATAAAATTCCAACAGCAGAATTTGAAGTGTTCTCTGATTACGAACAAGCAAAAGCTTATGTGGAGTTAAAGGGTGCGCCAATTGTTATTAAAGCAGATGGGTTAGCAGCTGGAAAAGGTGTAACAGTAGCTTTAACGATGGAAGAAGCAATGGAAAGTCTACAAGAAATGTTGCTGAATAAAAAGTTCGGAGATGCTTCTGCGACGGTAGTTATAGAGGAGTTTTTAGCCGGAGAAGAATTCTCTTTAATGGCATTTGTAAACGGAGAAACGGTTATTCCTCTTGAAATAGCCCAGGATCACAAGAGAGCTTTTGACGGTGATCAAGGTCCAAATACAGGTGGAATGGGAGCTTATTCACCGGTTCCTCATATTGGAGAAGAAACGGTACAAATAGCAGTTGATACAATCTTAATTCCAACAGCCAAAGCAATGGTACAAGAGGGTAGAAGCTTCTTTGGTATTTTATATGCAGGGTTAATTAAGACAGAAAAGGGACCAAAGGTGATTGAGTTCAACGCACGTTTTGGAGACCCAGAAACCCAAGTTATTTTACCAAGAATGAGTTCAGACTTAGTTGAAGTAATGGTAGACTTGCTTAATGGAGAAACACCAGTAATCGAGTGGGATTCGAAACCAATGGTCGGAGTCGTTGTCGCCTCAAAAGGCTACCCTGACGTATACGAAAAAGGGTCAGTCCTGAACGGGTTAGATAAAATAGGTGATGATGTACTCGTATTCCATGCGGGTACAAAGAAAAATGAAGCAGGAGACTTTGTTACAGATGGTGGTCGTGTACTTTTAGCTGCCGCAAAGGGAGATACGATTGAACATGCACAATTAAAAGTATACGAGCAATTAAAGAACTTAGATTGTGATGGAGCATTCTATCGTAAAGATATCGGCCACAAGGCAATCGCTTTATCTAGCACGTCTTCTATTTGATTTTTTAATGTAAACAAATAGTAAGGCAACAATGCTGCCAATTAATGTAATCAGAACGAATGACATATCGCTAACATATTCCCAAAACATCGTATCACTCCTAAGATTTTTTTCCCCCTCTTTCTCATGAGGGGGTCATTTAACTTTTAGCTAAATTATGTTGGATTATAAGGAATCATTTGATCTTGATGTTGTTTATTTCCTTGTTCATTTTCGTTTCTGTTATCCATCACGTCTTTCCCCTGCTCATATAGTGCTGTTAAAGGACAAAAGCGTACAATCCCTTCTGCTACTTTCATACCACCCAGCATCGCCATAACTAAATAGGAATCTCTCCAAGGTTGTTTAACTAATTTTGCTGTACACCAGGATAGAACCGTAAAGCCAATAGTAATTCGAATTAAGGCATTAAGTATGCCAATATTAGGTTTAATTTGCATTTTATATCACTCCTTCAATATAATTTACAAAACATTTACTTATTCTTTAATGCGTTAAACAGCGAAATATGGTACTATTTAAAATAGACATGTAAGGGTTTTCATATTATATATTGTTTCCCTTTAACATAAATTAATCATTAATAGTAGAGATACAAAAATAGATACAAAAAGGGAGGGGAAACGGGTGTTGGAACAGCGCTATCGTTGGAAGAACAAGCACTTGCGTGAACATGTTTCCGTTCTCGACGGAAAACGATCACCAACCATTTTACTTAAAAATGCACGCTATTTGAATCAGACCTTTCGTAAATGGATGACAGCAAACATTTGGATTTATAATGACCGAATCGTATATGTTGGCGACATGTTACCTGAGAAAACAAATAACTGTGAAGTAGTGGATTGCACAGGATTACTACTCGTTCCAGGCTATATTGAGCCACATGCCCATCCTTTTCAGTTATATAATCCCCATTCGTTCGCTCGATATGCATCCCAAACGGGTACGACAACGTTAATGAATGACAATATGGTCCTTGCATTGCAGTTGGATAAAAAGAAAGCGTTTTCTTTTTTGAAAGAGATGCGAGATATTCCAACGACCATGTACTGGTGGTGTCGTTTTGATGGACAAACAGAAATTCAAAATGAGGAGCAAACTTTTTCGCACAGTAATATTAAATCATGGTTAGAACATGATGCTGTGTTACAAGGTGGGGAACTAACAGGGTGGCCTAAGCTATTAGATGGTGACGATATGATGCTTCATTGGATTCAGGAAACGAAAAGAATGAGAAAGCAGATTGAAGGGCATTTTCCTGGAGCTTCTGAAAAGACTTTAGCCAAAATGATGCTTTTTGGAGCGGATTGTGATCATGAAGCGATGACGGGGAAAGAAGTATATAACCGACTGATGCAAGGGTATACGGTTTCTCTTCGCCATTCCTCAATACGTCCAGATTTACCTGTTTTATTAGATGAAATTAAACAACTAGGCATTGATCAATATGATAAGTTTATTTTTACAACAGATGGCTCATCTGCATCCTTTTATGAACAAGGGATGATTGACCATATGATAAAAATGGCAATTGATAAGGGCGTCCCTATTATTGATGCGTACAATATGGGAACAATAAATGTGGCTCGTTATTATAATATTGAATATTTACATGGGAATATAGCAACAGGAAGAATAGCCAATATTAATTTTCTAACAGACGAGAGCAATCCTACTCCGGTTTCCGTTTTAGCAAAAGGAAAATGGGTGAAAAAAAATGACGAACTTATTGATATTTATGAAGGATTAGATTGGAATGAACTAGGTTTTGAGCCTCTAAGTTTAGACTGGGACTTAACCATGGATGACCTTCAATTCTCCATGCCATTTGGTATTAAGATGGAGAACGCGGTTATAACAAAACCATACTCTGTCTCCATTGATGTGGCTTACGATCAGTTAGACGAATCACATGATGAAAGCTTCTTTGTTTTAATTGACAAAGATGGAAAATGGAAGGTCAATACCCTATTAAAAGGATTCGCTAATAAGTTATCAGGGTTAGCAAGTTCCTTCTCAAATACAGGAGATATTATATTAATAGGAAAGAATAAGAAGGATATAATAACTGCCTTTAACCGAATGAAGGAAATTGGTGGAGGTATTGTAGTGAGTGAAGGTGGGGAAATTGTTCAGGAAATAGGTCTCCCACTAAAAGGAGTCATGTCTAATGACCATGTGGAAGATTTAATTGAAAAAGAAAAGTCATTACTTCACTATTTAAGAGAAAAAGGCTATCGTTTTGAAGATCCAATTTATTCTCTTCTATTTTTCTCATCGACACATCTGCCATATATACGCATTACACAACAGGGTATCTATGATGTAATGAATAAAAGTGTACTCTTTCCAACTATAATGCGTTAAAATATATCATGTGTACATCGATAGATATACATCCATAGTAGCAAAAGTAGAACGAATAGGAGTGTATTATGTTTAAAAAATGGATCACTATTTCATTCGCAGCAACCTTACTATTATCTGGATGTAGTAAAGAGAAAGTGGAAGTAGGAGAGCATAAAGAAAAGAAAGTCGAAGAAGAAACGGTTAAAGAAGAGGTTATCGAAATTGCTGAAGACCCATTTCACTATCCACTAACGGGGATTGGTAGTGAAAAAGAAATTGAAGGCAGAGCGTTCGCAGTCATGATTAATAACTTCCCTCAAGCAAGACCACAGTCAGGTATTCAAAAAGCAGACGTTGTCTATGAACTGCTTGCTGAAGGAAACGTAACCCGCTTTCTTGCGATATTTCAAAGTGAGACAGGAGAAAATATTGGACCTGTCAGAAGTGCTAGAGATTACTTCATCGATCTTGCAAAAGGATATGATGCACTATATATAGCTCATGGTTATAGTCCTGAAGCAAAGAAAATGCTTCAGAACGGTACGATTGATAACCTAAATGGTATGCAATATGATGGCTCATTATTTAAAAGAGCTAGTTTTAGAAAGGCTCCACATAATTCTTACATTACTTTTGACAATGTACAAAAGGGAGCCAAGCAAGTTGGCTATAATATGGATGAAGAACCAAAAACGTTAACCTTTTTAACGGATGAGGAAGTTGAACAACTAACTGGTAGTGAAGCCAAGAAGGCATTTGTAACCTATTCCTCTGACCAACAGTTTAATGTTCAATACGAATATGATGAAACACTTAAGAAATACAAGCGTTACTCGAATGGTGACTTGACTGCGGATTATGATACGAAAGATCCCGTTCTACTAGATAATGTTTTTGTCGTAGAAACTAGTCATAAAATCATTGATGATAAAGGTAGAAGAAACATTGATTTGACATCAGGTGGAAAAGGATATCTACTTCAACGAGGGAAATGGAATGAAGTAGAATGGAAAAGTGTAGATGGAAGAATCTTACCTTTTAAAAATAACGAAGAGGTTGGACTCGTTCCAGGGAAGACTTGGATAAATGTAATACCTACAAATCCTGGGTTAGAAAAAATAGTTACTTTTAATTAGGTCTTTCAAGTTTCTCAAGTTTCATAAATCAGATAGATTATATAGGTTCCAACATTCGCTATAGATTAGGGAATAATTATAAAGGGGTAAAAACATGCAAATTGATAAATTAAGAGGAAAAGAACTCGATCAACTGTTTAATGCAGTGTTATCGTTAAAAGACTTAGAAGAATGCTATCGTTTCTTCGATGACCTTTGTACAGTGAATGAAATTCAGTCACTGGCTCAAAGATTAGAAGTTGCTCGTATGCTTCGTGAAGGAAAGACCTATCACAAAATTGAAACTGAGACGGGTGCAAGTACTGCTACTATTTCTCGTGTAAAACGTTGCTTAAACTATGGTAATGACGCTTACGAACTAGCTTTAGAGCGTATTAAAGATAACGAAATTAGTACAACTCAAGAATAATGACAAAACCGAGGGGCTCCTCGGTTTTTATTTTTGATTTTGAAATTGAAAAAAGTGGTTCTAGCTTTTGTTTTTGATTCAATTCACCAAGTGATATAATGGTGAAATGGAATAATGGAATGGAGGATAAATGGCATGTACGATGTGCGTGAATGGCGCCATGCTTTTAAATTAGATCCGAATAAAGAATTATCAGAAGAAGACTTAGAAAGAATATGTGAGTCAGGCACGGATGCGGTGATTATAGGGGGAACGGACGGGGTAACCCTTGAGAATGTCCTTGATTTAATGGCAAGAGTTCGTCGCTTTACTGTTCCTTGCGTATTAGAAGTTTCAAATATTGAATCCATTACGCCTGGATTTGACTTATATTTCATCCCGACTGTTTTAAATAGCCAAGATTCAAAATGGTTAGTGGAACTTCATCATCAAGCGGTGAAAGAGTACGGAGAAATTATGAATTGGGATGAAATTTTAGTACAAGGCTATTGTATTCTAAATGAAGAGTGCAAAGCGGCTAAGCTGACAAATGCTAGGACGAGTTTAACGGAGGAAGATGTGGCAGCATATGCCATGATAGCAGAGAAAATGTATCATCTTCCTATTTTCTATATGGAGTACAGCGGAACTTATGGTGATTCGAAAGTGGTTTCACGAGTGAAAAAAGTGTTAGAAAAAACTACACTTTTTTACGGCGGTGGTATAAAAAACCTTGATCAGGCTAAGGAAATGGCAGCATTCGCAGATGTGGTGGTTGTTGGAAATTCACTCTATGAAAATTTAGAGGAAGCATTGAAAACAGTAGAGATTAAACTGTAAAGCATTGATAATTAATCATAGAAGTTATACAATAATAAGAACATACGTTTGTTTTGGTGGTGAATAGTAGGAATGCAATATCTTTCCGATAAAATATTAAATGGTTTAAACACAGAGCAACAAAATGCAGTTAAAACGACAGACGGTCCGTTGTTAATAATGGCGGGTGCCGGTAGTGGTAAAACGAGAGTGTTAACTCATAGAATTGCTTATTTAATGGTAGAAAAAAGAGTAAACCCATACAATATCCTTGCCATTACGTTTACGAATAAAGCAGCAAGAGAAATGAAAGACCGTATTTATAACATGATGGGTGGAGTAGCTGATGAAATCTGGATTTCAACTTTCCACTCCATGTGCGTACGAATCTTAAGAAGAGACATTGATCGTATTGGATATAGTCGAAACTTCACGATCTTGGACCCAACAGACCAACAATCAGTTATTAAAAATATCCTAAAAGAAAAAAACATTGATCCTAAAAAGTTTGATCCTCGAGCCATTCTAGGATCGATTAGCAGTGCAAAAAATGAACTGATAACACCTGAAGAGTTTTCTAAAAATGCTGGTGGTTATTATGATCAAGTAGTCAGTGATGTTTATGAAGAATATCAAAAGAGATTACGTAAAAATCAGGCGTTAGACTTTGATGATTTGATTATGATAACGATTCAATTATTCCAGCGTGTGCCTGAAGTATTAGAATTTTACCAACGTAAATTTCAATATATTCATGTAGATGAGTATCAAGATACGAACCGAGCACAATATATGCTAGTTAAATTTTTGGCAAATCGTTTCCAAAACCTTTGTGTAGTAGGGGATTCAGACCAATCTATTTATAAATGGCGTGGAGCGGATATCGCCAATATCCTATCATTTGAAAAAGATTATCCAAACTCTCAAACGATTATGCTTGAACAAAACTATCGTTCAACACAAAGGATTCTATATGCGGCAAACGAAGTGATTAAAAATAACTTAAATCGAAAGCCAAAAAATCTTTGGACAGAGAATCCAGAAGGTAACAAAATTAATTACTACCGTGCAGATAGCGAGCAAACTGAGGCTCAATTTGTGGCAGGTAAAATTAAAGAAGCCGTTAGCAGTGGTAAGAGAAAGTATTCTGACTTCGCCATTCTTTATCGTACAAATGCTCAATCCCGTGTGATGGAGGAAGTATTACTTAAATCCAATATTGAATACTCCATCGTCGGCGGTATTAAGTTCTACGACCGTAAAGAGATTAAGGATATGCTTGCTTACTTAAGGCTGATTGCTAATCCAGATGATGACATTAGTTTACGAAGAGTTATCAATGTTCCTAAGCGTGGAATTGGTTCAAGCTCCATTGATAAAATTGCAAACTTTGCAACAATGCATGATATGTCAATGTTTGATGCACTTGCTTCCATCGAATTAATTGGGTTAAGTCCTAAAATTACAAAAGCCGCGACTGAATTTTACAAACTAGTAAAAGGCTATTCGGGAATGCAAGAGTATTTATCAGTAACTGAACTAGTTGAAGAAGTACTAGATAAATCCGGTTACCGTGAAATGTTAAAAGCGGAAAAGTCGATAGAGGCAGAAAGTAGACTAGAGAACTTGGATGAGTTCTTATCTGTAACGAAAAACTTTGAAGATAGTAATGATGATAAGAGTTTAGTGGCGTTCTTAACAGATCTCGCTCTAGTAGCAGACATTGATAGTTTGGATGAGGAAGGCCAGAAGGTAGATACCGTAATACTGATGACACTTCACTCTGCAAAAGGGTTAGAATTCCCAGTTGTATTTTTACTAGGGGTAGAAGAGGGAGTATTTCCTCACAGCCGTTCTCTAATGGATGAAACGGAAATGGAAGAGGAAAGAAGACTTGCTTACGTTGGTATTACTAGGGCAGAAGAGGAATTGTATATTACAAATGCACAAATGCGTACGTTATTTGGACAAACAAAAATAAATCCGCCTTCACGCTTTATTAAAGAAATTCCTGAAGATTTACTAGAAGGAGTGGAGCCTCAGCAACAAAGAAGAACAACAGTAACATCACCATTCCCTTCAAGACCAGTTGCACAAAGACCGGCTGTTACCCGTCCTGTTACAACGACAACAGGTGGGGAACAGATTGGCTGGAGTGTTGGTGATAAAGCTCAACACGGTAAATGGGGAATAGGAACGGTTGTTAGTGTTAAAGGTTCAGGGGAAAGTACGGAATTAGATATTGCCTTCCCTAGCCCAGTAGGTATAAAACGACTGCTTGCTAAATTTGCTCCTATAACAAAAGCATAATATATTTTTACTTGAGGCCCAACATCCTTTTAAATGATTGGGCCAACTGCTTTCTTATGAAAATAACGAAAGGGCTGGGTGTATGGATCTTCAAACAGCTGAAATAAGAGTAAAAGAATTGCATAATTTATTAAATCAATATAACTATGAATATCATGTACTCGACAAGCCTTCTGTTCCAGATGCGGAATATGATCGCGTTTTACATGAGTTAATTGAACTTGAGCAACAATTCCCTGAATTAAAGTCTCCAGACTCTCCTTCTGAGCGTGTAGGTGGAGAAGTGCTTGATATGTTTAGTAAAGTTCAACATCAAACACCAATGCTGAGTCTTGGCAATGCTTTTAATGAAGAAGACTTAAAAGATTTCGATCGCCGTATTAGACAAGCGGTTGGTGACAA
The DNA here is from genome assembly GCF_034427655.1 of Robertmurraya mangrovi. Lineage (NCBI taxonomy): Bacteria > Bacillati > Bacillota > Bacilli > Caryophanales > Bacillaceae > Robertmurraya > Robertmurraya mangrovi. The sequence continues at coordinate 8,784 of NZ_JAXOFX010000030.1, read as the reverse complement.
TTTCTCTTTCGTTTGTGAGCTGAAGATTGATGGTCTGGCTGTTTCTTTAAAGTATGAAGATGGTTTATTTGTACAAGGAGCAACTAGAGGAGACGGTCAAACAGGAGAAGATATTACAGCAAACTTAAAGACCATTCGCTCTATTCCTTTAAGGCTTAATGAAAATGTTTCTATTGAAGTTCGTGGAGAAGCATTTATGCCTAGAAAATCGTTTAACGCTTTAAACAAGCTGCGAGAAGAAAAAGAAGAAGAGCTATTTGCCAATCCACGTAATGCAGCAGCTGGCTCTCTTCGCCAATTGGATCCACGTATTGCCGCTTCACGTAATCTTGATATCTTTTTATACAACATTGCGGACGTTGGTGAAACAGGAGTGGTTTCTCACAGCGAGGGCTTAGATTTATTAGAAAAGCTAGGATTTAAAGCGAATCGAGAGAGAAGACGTTGCGCTAATATAGAGGAAGTAATCGAGTTTATTAATTACTGGACAGAAAAGCGTCCTGAACTTCCTTACGATATTGATGGAATTGTTATTAAGGTTGACTCTCTTGATCAGCAGCAAGAGCTAGGAACGACGGCTAAAAGCCCACGCTGGGCAGTGGCTTATAAATTTCCTGCTGAAGAAGTAGTAACAAAATTAAAAGATATCGAATTAAGCGTAGGGAGAACGGGGGTTATTACACCAACGGCAATTTTAGAACCTGTTAAAGTTGCTGGTACTACCGTTCAACGTGCTTCACTGCATAACGAAGACTTAATTAGAGAAAAAGATATTAAAATTGGTGACCAAGTAGTGGTGAAAAAAGCCGGAGATATTATCCCTGAGGTCGTAAATGTACTTGCAGAGCAGCGTACAGGCGAAGAGGTCGAGTTTAAGATGCCTACACATTGTCCTGAATGTGAAAGTGAACTAGTACGCTTCGAAGGGGAAGTGGCCCTTCGTTGCATTAATCCAAAATGTCCGGCGCAAATTCGTGAAGGACTTATCCATTTCGTTTCAAGAAATGCTATGAACATTGATGGCTTAGGAGAGAGAGTCGTTAGTCAGCTTTTTGCTGAACAGCTTATTAAAAATGTTGCGGATATTTACAAACTTACGTTTGAACAATTAATTAATTTAGAACGTATGGGAGAAAAATCTGTCACAAACCTTTTAAAAGCGATTGAGACTTCGAAAGAAAATTCTCTTGAAAAGTTACTGTTTGGGTTGGGGATCCGTCATGTGGGGGCAAAAGCTGCAAAGACGTTAGCACAGCAGTTCGAAACGATGGATCGATTGGCAAGTGCGTCACAAGAAGAGTTAACGGCCATTAATGAAATTGGTGAAAAAATGGCTGATTCGATTGTTACCTACTTTGAAATGGAAGAGGTAACTGAACTTATTAAAGAGCTGAAAGAAGCTGGAGTCAACATGGACTATAAGGGTCCTAAGCTTGTGACAGCAGAACAGTCAGATTCTATTTTTGCTGGAAAAACAATTGTTCTAACAGGAAAATTAGAAGTGTTAAGCCGAAATGAAGCAAAAGAGAAAATTGAGGCTTTAGGTGGCAATGTAGCAGGTAGTGTTAGCAAAAAGACCGATTTAGTTATTGCTGGCGAAGATGCAGGTTCGAAACTAACAAAGGCTCAAGACCTCGGGATAGAAGTTTGGAACGAGGAACGGTTGCTTGAAGAGTTAAAGAATTAGTTATGTATTAGAGAAAAGTGTATAGACACTTGATTATTAGATGTTCCAAAAATATGAGGTGAAACCATGAGGAAAATCTCAATGGCCGCTTTAATACTCATCCTTCTTGTGACCGGTTGTGCTCCGAACTTTCAAAAACAGGAGGAAGTTGTTCAAGAGAAAGATGATTCAAAAGAGAAAGCGATCATTCCAAAATATAAAATATCCGACCAATATTACCGTACGATTCTCCCTTTCAGGCCTTCGGAAGCGCGTGGGTTAGTAGTGGGTAATTTAAACACAAGGTATGATATTGATGAGTTTGAGACGGGATTAATGAGAGTGGCACAAAATACGTTTAATCCTGAAAAATACTTATTTCAGGAAGGTCAAAATTTAGACCGCCAAACGGTAAGTCTTTGGTTGAACCGTCAATTCACACCTGAGCAGTTAAAGGCTGAAAATTTAACGGAAGAACAAAATATAGGTCTCAACCCTTTAGACCCTGGTAAAGGGGATGTTCATAATCGTAATAAGAAAAACCCAATTTATTTAGCTCATATTCTTGAACACAACTACTTAGTCAAGGGAGAAGACGGGACTGTACGTTTAGGTGGAGTTGTAGTAGGTCTAGCATTAAATACTGTTCACTACTATAAAGAAAATCGAGATGGTCCAACGTTTGAACAAAAAATTGAACGTGCTGAACTTGAAAAAGAAGGAAAGAAAATAGCTCAAGAAGTGGTTTCTCGTATGCGACAAATGAGTAAATTAAAGAAAGTTCCCATTACTGTAGCTTTATTCGAACAGAAAAATCGTAACTCTGTAGTACCTGGAAACTTTTTTGCTTATTCGACTGCTCCAAAGGCAAGTTCAAAATTAAGTGACTGGGAAAAAGTAAATGAAAAGTACTTTTTATTCCCTTCAGCAGAAGCGACAAAGGATCACCGAGATGATTCTACGTCGTTCTTAAACTTTAAACAAGATGTTGAGGAGTATTTCCCGAACTTTAATGGAGTAATTGGAACGGCTTTTTATGAGGGAGATCAGCTAAGTGAATTAAGTATTGATATTCCAATTCAATTTTACGGTAAAGCGGAAGCAGTTGGATTCACACAGTATGTGACAGGGCTAGTTATGGATCATTTTCCAGACTATATCTCAGTTGAAGTTAATGTTACATCTGTTACAGGGCCAGAAGCACTGATCGTTAGAAAAGTGAACCAAGCGGAACCGTTTGTCCATATCTATCAATAGGCAAAAAAGCTGGGAATGTACTTATTCTCAGCTTTTTTGTAGTTCTAAAAGTGTATGGCCAGTTTTTATGTAATATGTAAAACTTTTCTTTTACATGGAAGTCATTTTGAATAAAGTATGTTTGCAGATAAAACCTATATTTTAGAATTTGAGGCATATTAAAAGAAACTAAACTAAGTTCTAATATTTGTCGTGGATTTATACGAAGAATAATTGAAGGTTTAAAAGAAAACATGGTAGAATGTGAGTTGAGTGTAAACGTTTTAGTACATAGGAGGCGGGAAGAATGGTACAACCATACAAACATGAACCATTTACAGATTTCACGAATGAAAAAGAACGTGAAGGCTATCTATTAGGTCTTAAAACAGTTGAAGGTTATTTAGGTCAAGACTACGATTTATTAATCGGTGGAGAGCGCATTTCTACTGAAGATAAAATTGTTTCTACTAATCCGTCTAATAAAGAAGAAGTGATCGGTCGCGTATCAAAAGCGAACCGTGAGCTTGCTGAAAAAGCGATGCAAGCAGCTGTGGAAGCATTTAAAACTTGGAAAAAAGTGAAGCCGGAAACTCGTGCGGATGTGCTTTTCAAAGCAGCAGCGATTATCCGTCGCCGTAAACATGAATTTTCTGCTCTTTTAACAAAAGAAGCAGGAAAGCCTTGGAAAGAAGCGGATGCAGATACAGCGGAAGCAATTGACTTCTTAGAATACTATGCTCGCCAAATGCTGGCAATTAAAGATGGTGTTCCAGTAAACAGCCGTCCGAATGAATTTAACCGTTATGGATATATTCCTCTAGGAGTAGGCGTTATCATTTCTCCTTGGAACTTCCCTCTAGCAATCATGGCTGGTACAACAGTAGCAGCAATTGTTACAGGTAACACGGTTCTATTAAAACCAGCTTCTACTACTCCAATTGTAGCGGCTAAGTTTGTTGAAGTAATGGAAGAAGCAGGTCTTCCTGCAGGTGTTCTTAACTTTGTACCAGGTAGCGGTGCAGAAGTGGGAGACTACTTAGTAGATCATAAAGATACACGTTTCATTTCATTCACAGGTTCTCGTGATGTGGGATTACGTATTTTCGAACGTTCTTCAAAATTAAACGAAGGCCAAATTTGGTTAAAACGTGTGATCGCTGAAATGGGCGGTAAAGATACAATCGTTGTAGATAGCGATGCAGACCTTGAGTTAGCGGCTCAATCGATTGTTGCGGGTGCATTTGGTTTCTCTGGACAAAAATGTTCGGCTTGTTCACGTGCTGTAATCGTAGAAGACGTATATGATCAAGTGTTAAATCGTGTCGTTGAATTAACAAATGAATTAACGTTAGGAAACCCTGAAGAGCAAAGCACATTCATGGGTCCTGTTATCGATCAAAGCGCATTTGATAAAATCATGAGCTATGTAGAAATCGGGAAACAAGAAGGTAAATTAATGACAGGTGGAGAAGGAGACAGCTCTAAAGGTTTCTTCATTAAACCAACAGTAATTGCAGACCTAGGGCCAAACGACCGCTTAATGCAAGAAGAAATCTTCGGGCCAGTGGTTGGTTTCACGAAAGCAAAAGATTTCACAGAAGCAATCGAAATCGCAAACAACACAGAGTACGGCTTAACAGGTGCGGTTATTACAAGAAACCGTGCACACATCGAGCAAGCTCGTGAAGATTTCCACGTTGGAAACCTATACTTCAACCGCAGCTGTACAGGTGCGATTGTTGGTTACCAACCATTTGGTGGGTTTAACATGTCAGGTACAGATTCTAAAGCAGGTGGTCCTGACTACTTATTACTTCACATGCAAGCGAAAACAACTTCTGAGATGTTCTAATAAAACGAAATTTACCCCCTTTCTCTATGAGATGAGGGGGTTTTTTGTATTTATGAAAAATTTTTTTGAGTAAAATTTGCGGAATATCAATAGTTCTTTTTAGAGTGAGCGTTCAATCAGCCCTGTACAGTTCTATCAATGCTTGAAGGGTTTATTCTTTAATGCAAAACCTATTTCTCATATTTTTTTTAAACTGGAATATATGAGCTTTTGCTTCTGTTTATGACGGTTTTGCTCAGGTTCATAAAGACTACGTACATGCATATACAATATATTACTGACCTAAAAGGAGGTGAAGAAAATGGGCCTTTCAGCTGCAACGTTTTTTTGGCTATTTATTCCCATGCCGTTATTAGTCTTGTTATCCATTTACACATACTTTACTGAGAGGAGAGAGTAGAACAAATGATATCAATACCCACCTTGGTTACATTTATTATTTATTTAGTTGGAATGTTAGCAATAGGAATTTTCTTTTACCGAATGACAAGCAATTTGTCTGACTATGTTTTAGGAGGAAGGAATCTAGGTCCTTGTGTTACCGCCCTAAGTGCTGGTGCATCCGATATGAGTGGATGGCTGTTACTAGGCTTGCCAGGTGCTGCCTACGTCTCTGGCTTCTCGTCCGCTTGGATTGCGATTGGTTTAGCCATTGGGGCTTATTTGAACTGGCAGTTTGTTGCAAAAAGGCTACGTTATTACTCGGAGATTTCAAAGAACTCTATTACTATTCCGGATTACTTTGAAAATAGATTTCGTGATCACTCGAAAATTTTAAGAGTCATATCGGCTTTTGTAATTCTCTTGTTTTTCACCTTTTATGCTTCTTCAGGAATGGTTGCTGGAGGCAAGCTATTTGAAAGTTCCTTTGGCTTTGAATATGAAACTGCCCTTTGGGTCGGTGCAATTGTCATTATTTCCTATACCTTCTTAGGTGGATTTTTAGCCGTAAGTTGGACGGATTTTATCCAAGGTATTCTAATGCTACTTGCCTTGATAGTAGTGCCTATTGCAGCGATTAGTGAAGTGGGAGGCTGGAGTGAAGCAGTAAATATAGTTGGAAATCAAAATGCAGATGGATTAGATATATTTGCTGGTACGACATTGATTGGAATTCTATCTTCACTCGCGTGGGGTTTAGGTTACTTTGGTCAACCTCATATTATAACTCGTTTTATGGCAATTAAGAATGCCAACGACATTCCTAAAGCTCGCTTAATTGGTGTTACGTGGATGGTATTAGGTTTATTTGGGGCTGTCTTTACCGGTTTTGCTGGGATCGCCTATTTTGCTAATCAACCTTTAGCAGACCCAGAAACGGTATTGATGAACTTTACTCAGGTGCTCTTTAACCCTTGGGTGGCTGGAGTTCTTCTAGCAGCGATTTTAGCAGCAATCATGAGTACCATTGATTCACAGCTACTAGTATCTTCAAGTGCAGTGGCAGAGGATTTCTATAAAGCTATTTTTAGAAAAAATGCAAGTGATCGAGAGCTTGTCTGGATAGGAAGAGTCTCTGTTATAGTCATAGCTGTAATCGCCTTAATATTAGCTATGAATCCTGATAGTTCGGTCTTAGATTTAGTAAGCTATGCATGGGCAGGCTTCGGAGCTGCATTTGGCCCTGTCATTATCATTTCATTATTCTGGAGAAGAATGAATCGAAATGGAGCTTTAGCGGGTATCATAACTGGTGCAATTACAGTGGTCGTTTGGGAAAAGTTAAAGGGTGGCCTATTCGATTTATATGAAATTGTCCCAGGGTTTATTGTTTGTACCCTTGCTATTTTCCTTGTTAGCTTATTGACTTCACCTCCAGATCAAGAGGTCCAAAATGAGTTTCAAGAGGTTGAAAAAGCACTTTAAAAATAAAGAAAAATAGACTTGATTTACTTATTAGAGAGTGTACTGTACTTTTACAGTTTCACTCTTTTTTTATGCTTTCTCAAGAAAAACTAGAATTTAATTTTATAAATTTAAATGAATACATATCAGAAAAATACAAGAATAGCTCAAAAATATTCAAATTTATTGTATTTTTATAAATAACAAACAAAATGTCGAAATATTCAACCTGTTCTGACTTTTTATCTATGTTAGGATTAACAGTGTCGCCATTATTAAGTCGTATTTATAAAATTTAAAACAAGAATTTTTATCGTTTTATCTTTGTATAACTTTACAAATAAAATGAATAAAAGTTTTGAGAGGAGTAATGCGAAGAATTTATGGAAACAGCTACGTTATTAACATTTATCGTTTATTTAGTTGGTATGCTTTTGATTGGTTTAATATCTTACAAGCTTACTAGTAACTTGTCTGATTATGTACTGGGTGGGAGAAGTCTAGGACCTGGGGTAACAGCATTGAGTGCAGGGGCTTCGGATATGAGTTCATGGCTATTACTTGGTTTACCAGGACTCGCTTATGCCACAGGATTAGATTCTATATGGTTATGTGTTGGCTTAATTATTGGTGCTTATTTAAATTGGAAGTTTGTTGCCTCTAGATTACGTTCATATACCGAGGTGGCCAATGACTCTATTACCGTCCCCGATTTTCTTGAAAACCGCTTTAAGGATCACTCTCGTATTCTACGCGTGATATCCGCTTTTGTCATCTTAATCTTTTTCACCTTTTATGCATCTTCCGGATTAGTGGGAGGAGCGCTACTATTTCAAGAAACGTTTGGAATGTCTTATAACACCGCCTTATTAATTGGTGCTGTCGTTATTATTTCATATACCTTTTTAGGTGGATTTTTAGCTGTAAGTTGGACTGACTTTTTCCAAGGACTTCTTATGTTCTTAGCATTAGTCATTGTACCTGTCGTTGCGATTATTGAACTAGGTGGCTTTGGAGCAACGATGGATACTGTAAGGAGTATCGACTCATCCTATTTAAATCCCGTTGATACGATGTCTAGTTTGGGGATCATTTCCTTACTAGCATGGGGGCTTGGATACTTTGGTCAACCACATATCATCACTCGTTTTATGGCGATAAAAACGACGGAGGAAATTCCAAAAGCAAGATGGTATGGTATGAGTTGGATGACTGTTTCTATTGTTGGGGCTATTTTAGTAGGATTAGTGGGGATTCCTTTCTTTGTAGATAATCCTTTAATTGCTGGGGATGTAGACCAGAGTGAAAAAGTGTTTATCTATTTTGCCGATGTGCTATTTAATCCTTGGGTATCTGGTATTTTACTAGCGGCCATATTATCTGCGATTATGAGTACGATTGATTCACAGTTACTTGTTTCATCCAGTGCACTAGCTGAAGATTTCTACAAAGCTTTATTTAGAAAGAATGCTAGTGATAAAGAATTAGTTTGGATTGGAAGGGCTGGGGTAGTCTTAATTGCTATTATTGCTGTTATACTAGCTTACAGTGGGAACCCTGCAAATGGTGGCTCATCTATCCTTGATTTAGTTAGTTATGCATGGGCTGGCTTTGGTGCTGCATTTGGTCCAGTAATCATCATGTCCCTATACTGGAAGCGAATGAACCGAAATGGTGCTCTTGCAGGTATGATTACAGGAGCAATAACGGTTGTTCTTTGGAGCCAGTTAACGAAAGTAGGCATTATTCCATTTGAGTTATATGAAATTGTTCCAGGTTTCTTCTTAGCTCTTCTAGCCATTATTGTATTTAGCTTAATGGGGAATTCTCCGAAAGAAAGAATTAAAGTAGAATTTGAAGAAGCAATTAAAAATGATTTAGATCAATAATATTAGTGATGGGGCTGTCCAAATAGTCATTTATATGATTATTTGAGCAGCCCCATATTATTTGTTTTAGCCTCTTAAAATGGGTCTGTTGATTTCCGTTCCAGGCGCTTCGCTTTCCGCGGGGCGGGCGGTGAGCCTCCTCGTCGCAAGCTCCTGTGGGGTCTCGCCCACTGGCTTTGCACACCTTCCAAAATAAGTAAGTTGATGTATGAAGTTATAGACAAACGCAAAAAAAGCTCCTATTGTAGAAATGTTGAATGTTTGTTCCCTAAAACAAACTTCTACAAAGGAGC
>NZ_JAXOFX010000029.1:0-35743 GCF_034427655.1 Robertmurraya mangrovi | reverse complement strand
TATGTGCGGAAGGGATAAGTGCTGAAAGCATCTAAGCATGAAGCCCCCCTCAAGATGAGATTTCCCATAGCGCAAGCTAGTAAGATCCCTGAAAGATGATCAGGTAGATAGGTCAGAGGTGGAAGCACGGTGACGTGTGGAGCTGACTGATACTAATCGATCGAGGACTTAACCATAACTTTAATGATGATTGTCAGTTATCTAGTTTTGAAGGAATAATCCTTCAATAGTCTGGTGGCGATGGCGAGAAGGTCACACCCGTTCCCATACCGAACACGGAAGTTAAGCTTCTCAGCGCCGATGGTAGTTAGGGGCTGTCCCCTTGTGAGAGTAGGACGTCGCCAGGCTAACCCGTTTTGGGTTATTCATACAGTGGCCCATTGGTCAAGCGGTTAAGACACCGCCCTTTCACGGCGGTAACACGGGTTCGAATCCCGTATGGGTCACCAAGTTTTTTTTACGAAGCGATAGCGGAGTAAAAAGAAACATCCTTAATTTTTCTCTCAAGAAGCGATAGTGTAGTAAAAGAAATTTCATATTTGGAGGATTAGCTCAGCTGGGAGAGCACCTGCCTTACAAGCAGGGGGTCGGCGGTTCGATCCCGTCATCCTCCACCAATACTTTTTTACGAAACGAAGTGTAGTAAAAAGAGTTTTCCTTAATATTTTACGAAACGAAGTGTAGTAAAAAGTTACTATATTAATGTTGCCGGTGTAGCTCAGTTGGTAGAGCAACTGACTTGTAATCAGTAGGTCGTGGGTTCGACTCCTATCGCCGGCACCATTTTATTTTTGTCTTAAAATGAGCCATTAGCTCAGTTGGTAGAGCATCTGACTTTTAATCAGAGGGTCGGAGGTTCGAGTCCTCCATGGCTCACTTTTCTTAAGTAAAAAAGCTTTTCTTTAATTATATTGCGGGTGTGGCGGAATTGGCAGACGCACTAGACTTAGGATCTAGCGCCGCAAGGCGTGGGGGTTCGACTCCCTTCACCCGCATTTATATTTATAAAAGTATTATGGAAGATATATATTGCGGAAGTAGTTCAGTGGTAGAACACCACCTTGCCAAGGTGGGGGTCGCGGGTTCGAATCCCGTCTTCCGCTCCAGAAGATATGCCGGGGTGGCGGAACTGGCAGACGCACAGGACTTAAAATCCTGCGGTAGGTGACTACCGTACCGGTTCGATTCCGGTCCTCGGCACTTAACTTTTTTGCAAAAGCAAAAGAAGTTTCCAACAAACTATAAGATAAAAGATTAATAAGCGCCCGTAGCTCAATTGGATAGAGCGTCTGACTACGGATCAGAAGGTTATGGGTTCGACTCCTTTCGGGCGCGCCATTAATTATCAAGCAGTTGCAACTTGATACAAACGGGGAGTAGCTCAGCTTGGTAGAGCACTTGGTTTGGGACCAAGGGGTCGCAGGTTCGAATCCTGTCTTCCCGACCATGATTATATTAATATGGGGCCTTAGCTCAGCTGGGAGAGCGCCTGCCTTGCACGCAGGAGGTCAGCGGTTCGATCCCGCTAGGCTCCACTTAGATTTTTTTTCGTAACGTAGTGGTGAAAAGAATCTCCATTCAACTCATTTCGTAGTAGAATGAATCACACTTAAAATTTTGGCGGTGTAGCTCAGCTGGCTAGAGCGTACGGTTCATACCCGTGAGGTCGTGGGTTCGACTCCCTCCGCCGCTACCAATTAATCTTTAAATGGTGTAAGTAGCATTGAGTTAAGATCTCTTAGAAAGGACCTTTAGCTCAGCTGGTTAGAGCAGACGGCTCATAACCGTCCGGTCGTAGGTTCGAGTCCTACAAGGTCCACCATTTGTTTAACATCGGAGGTATACCCAAGTCCGGCTGAAGGGATCGGTCTTGAAAACCGACAGGCGGGTCAAACCGCGCGGGGGTTCGAATCCCTCTACCTCCTCCATTTTCTAAAAGAATAGGTTATTATTATCGCGGGGTGGAGCACGGTCGAATATGCTTCTTCGAATACTCTACAGCGCACTGATTGAGCCACTTCTTGAGATTCTTTCCGAAATCGGGGCGGTTTATCGGAATAGGTAATGCTTAATAAAGAGCATGTGCAATATGATATAAATATTATTATCGCGGGGTGGAGCAGTCCGGTAGCTCGTCGGGCTCATAACCCGAAGGTCGCAGGTTCAAATCCTGTCCCCGCAATCATCCATCTGGTCCCGTGGTGTAGCGGTTAACATGCCTGCCTGTCACGCAGGAGATCGCGGGTTCGATTCCCGTCGGGACCGCCATTATAATCATATATATATTATTTACCCTAATGGATAACTCGGAGGGGTAGCGAAGTGGCTAAACGCGGCGGACTGTAAATCCGCTCCTTAGGGTTCGGCGGTTCGAATCCGTCCCCCTCCACCATTTTTAATTTAGGGGTATAGTTTAAAGGTAGAACGAAGGTCTCCAAAACCTTTGGTGTGGGTTCGATTCCTACTACCCCTGCCAAGGAAAACTATGGCGATTGTGGCGAAGTGGTTAACGCATCGGATTGTGGTTCCGACATTCGTGGGTTCGATTCCCATCAGTCGCCCCATTTATCATTTTTTTGGGCTATAGCCAAGCGGTAAGGCATCGCACTTTGACTGCGACATGCGTTGGTTCGAATCCAGCTAGCCCAGCCATTTTATTTTTATAAATCCATTGCGGGTGTAGTTTAATGGTAAAACCTCAGCCTTCCAAGCTGATGTCGTGAGTTCGATTCTCATCACCCGCTCCAATTGGGGCCTATAGCTCAGCTGGTTAGAGCGCACGCCTGATAAGCGTGAGGTCGATGGTTCGAGTCCATTTAGGCCCACCATTAATTAGTTGTATAATTACTAATTAATCGAGTATAATATATTTACATTAACTATTCCGCAGTAGCTCAGTGGTAGAGCAACGAGCAATTCATCATTGAATTTGCTACGAGTTGTACCCATCGAGACACTTCTTGCTTTACTTTCTGAGATGGGGACATTCGGCAAAGTAAGATAGATACAGGAAGCTAATACTAACTATTCCGCAGTAGCTCAGTGGTAGAGCATTCGGCTGTTAACCGAACGGTCGTAGGTTCGAGTCCTACCTGCGGAGCCATACATATTTGCGCCTTTAGCTCAGCTGGATAGAGCAACGGCCTTCTAAGCCGTGTGTCAGAGGTTCGAATCCTCTAAGGCGCGTAAAAACCAACTCATAACGAGTTGGTTTTTTTTATATAATGAGGTTTGGTGTCTAGTTCAGAGGAAATTCAACATCTGTTCTACAAAGTATAATGGTAACTTTTATAAAAACTTTTTTCCTCACTTAATGAAGATTACTTTATAATAGATTTAACAGGGGTGAGGATATGTTTAATAAAATTTTACTTGCGGCAGATGGCTCTGCTCATTCTATTCGTAGTTTTGAAAAATCATTGCATTTATTAGAAGATAACCCAAATGGAGAGATGACTGTTATCTATGTTATTGACGGTCAAAGATCAAAAGAAGATATCCTTCATCATTATGACCAAACCGTTGTGGAAGAAAAACGCAAGAAAAGATTAGCACCCATAGAAGAGAAGCTTCAGGAAAAAAATATTACATATAAAATAGAGATTTTACACGGAGAACCGGGCCCAACGATTGTTAATTATGCTAATTCCAATCATTTTGATCTCGTTGTTATCGGGAGCCGAGGGTTAAATAAATTTCAAGAAATGGTTTTAGGAAGTGTGAGTCATAAAGTGGCAAAGAGAGTAAAGGCACCGGTGATGATTGTAAAATAAGGCTCCTTTTTCTCTAAACACGGCGACTGTAATGGGTCGTCTTTTTTGTGTTTTTAAAAATTTTTAAAAAAAAGTGAACCGTATGTAGAAATCTTTTATCTAATTAGTAGTTAGTTAGAGAAGGGAGTATTCAGCTTGTTTGATTTATTGGATGTGACAAGTGCTCGTAAAGGGAATAAAGAAGCTTTTATTCGAATCATAGAAGCAAGTGAGAGCACAATGTATCGAATAGCGAAATCGATAGTAAAGTCCGATGAAGACTGTGCGGATGCCATTCAGGAAACGATTCTAAAGGCATACACCTCCATCGAATCATTAAAGGAACCAAAATTTTTCAAGACCTGGTTAATAAGAATCTTAATTAATGTATGCAATCAGATACTACGTTCAAAACAGAAAGTGATTCCTTTAGAGGGATGGAAGGAACCAGTTACACAAACAGGTTCCTACGATGAAATAGAGGTGAACGAGGTCGTAAACTCCCTTAATGAAGAAACTCGAATGTTGGTTATTCTTTATTATTTTGAAGATTTGAGTGTAAAGCAAATTGCACAGACTTTAGAAATTCCGGAAGGGACAGTTAAATCAAGATTGAGCCGAGCAAGGAATGAATTGTCTAGATTATTTCAATATGAAGGGAAGAAGCTGTTACCATGAGTAATCAAAATCTGGATCTAGAAATAAAAAAACATTTGAAGGGTAAAAAGCTTGTAATTCCTGATGTAGTTAAAGATCGAGTGACTGAGACATTACATTCTTTACCTGAAAGAAAGAGTAGATCTATATTTTACAAGAGAAAGAAATTAGCATCTATTGCAACGGCATCTATAGTTGCAGTAGCCATAGGTATTGGTACAACGTCAACAAGCTTAGCGGATACAATTAAGCAGATTCCCGTCTTTGAATCAGTCTTTCAATTAATAGGGGAAGAAAGTTTAAATAAAGCCCGTGAGAAAGGGATGGTGTCAACAATAGGAGAAAGCGCAGTTGATGAAGGAATTAAGGTTACTGTAACTGAGGTCCTCCATGATGGGACGATGATATCGATTGGATATTTATTAGAATCTGAGGAAAAATTAGATAGCCTTTTGAACCCCAAAATGAACTTTCAAATGGACGGAAAACCCTTAGGGACATATGGGGTAGGTGGAAGTAGTACAAAAATTAGTGAAAACAAACTTGCAGGTGTTTTTCATTTAAATATAGAAGGGTCACTAAAAGATCATTTTCAGCTAGATATGGGGATTGAAAAACTTGGAGATATAAATGGTGATTGGCATTTTACTTTTCCAGTAACAAAAAGTGATAAGGATAGTAAATCTATCATGCCAATGGCTACAAAAAACTATGGTGGGACTTCTGTTATTTTAGAAAAACTAACTTTTTCTGTTAGTTCGACCGAAGTACTAGTGAAAATAGTGGAATCAAAACAAAATAAGTTACATTATACTAATTTTGAGTTAATTGATGATAAGGGTCAAATGTTAGGGATGATTTCTAGCTCTGGAAAGATCAACAAAGATAAACTAGGCCAAAGATATAAATTAGTTTTTTCTCCATCTTCTGAAATTCCAAAATCAATTATATTAAGACCAACAGAGCTAAACCATGAGAGGTTAGATGTGAGCAAGATTAAAGGTTTAGAGGTAGAGGTTGAAATTGGATCCTGATTTGTAGACAAGAGGGAATAAAACGACTCATATCTTTTACACAATTGTACGGACTTATCCCCTGATTTGTCGAAAAAACGATATTTTGAAAAATTCGATGATAAAAAGGTTAAAATCGATGATATATTGCTCCTTTCCGAAGATATACCCAATCAAATTGATGATATCCAGTTATGCAAACAAAAAAGAGCTTATATTTTAAGCTCTTTTTTGCATAATTAACTCGCTTTTACCGCTGATTTATTAGAAATAGTATCATTTCCGCTCATTTTATCAGCTAAAACAGTGATTGCACCGTCCCCTGTTACATTACATGCTGTTCCAAAGCTATCTTGTGCTAGGTATAAAGCAATCATTAGAGAGAGCATCATAGAGTCAAAACCTAGCATCGTTTCTAACAAACCGAGTGCAGCCATGACCGCGCCACCTGGTACACCTGGTGCAGCAATCATTGTAATTCCTAGCATTAAAATAAAAGGAAGAATCGTCATAAAGCCAACTGTTTGACCTTGCAGGACCATGACAGCTATAGCACAACTCACTAGAGTAATAGTACTTCCAGATAAGTGTATAGTAGCTAGAAGTGGAATCGAGAAATCTGCTACTTTTTCACGTGCCCCTAATTTTTTCGCATGTTTTAGTGTTACTGGAATAGTTGAAGCAGAAGACTGTGTTCCTAATGCCGTAAAGTATGCCGGTAACATTTCTTTTATTAGTTTTAAAGGGTTTCTTTTTGAAACAGCTCCTGCTGCGCTGTATTGGAATAATAAATATATAAGATGAAGAGCAACAATCATAACAAAGACTTTTGCAAATACGGCCATAATATCGCCCACTTGGCCAGCATGTGTCATGTTAGCAAAAATACCGAAAATATGAATAGGTAATAAAGGAATGATAATAGCATTAATTAATTTTTCAATGATACTGCGGAAATCATTCATCACATTTTGTAATGCATCACTTTTTAATGCGGCTAGTCCAAGTCCAATCGTAAAAGCTAATAAGAGAGCAGTCATAACACCCATAACAGGGGGCATGTCCACCTTAAAGAAAGGAGCTAATAGAGATTCTTCTGGATTCTCAAATTCTTTGAAACTTTGATTCTTTAATAAAGTTGGATAAAGGAAGCTAGCTGAGAAAAAGGCTACCAGCCCAGCAATTACAGTGGACACGTAAGCGATACTAGTTGTAATTCCAAGTAGCTTACCTGCTCCTCTGCCCATCGTTCCAATTCCAGGCGCAATAAATCCGATAATGATTAGAGGGATGGCAAAACCTAAGAAATTACCAAACAGCCCGTTAAAAGTAGCAAATAATTTAATGATCCAATCTGGAGACACGGAACCGATAACGATACCTGCTCCAATGGCTAAAATAATTCTGGGAAGCAAACTAAACTTTTTCATGATGTCCTCCTAAAAAATACAATTGTTTTCTTAAGGTGGATTATACACTCTTTTTGTTGAAATGTTAAGATGGAAATTATTATTCTATTAAAATAATAATATTCAATATATTTTGACAATAAAGGGATCGCATATAAAAATAATTAAAAATAGAATAATATTTTAGTGGGTTTCCCTCTAATCTTTAAGTTTTTGTTTTGTAAGGATTGAAGCAAGCAGTATAATACATACATATAAGTAAAGAGAAGTGTTCTGTATCTTAGCGAGGCAACAAGTTAAAAGTTTTGAAATATTTTCAAGTATAATCTAATCTTGTATCACTCCTATCTAAATTTAATAAGTGATAAAATAATAAAGGCACAAAGCTAAATTGGAGTACATACATGAGAAGCGACATTCAAGATTCTATATTTTTCAATTTTACGATTTCTCATGTAAAAAGCGGTTATTTGAATATGGAGGTACTTAAATGAAAACAAAAATTGGTTTATTATACGGCGGGAAATCGGCTGAACATAAAGTTTCGATGCAAACGGCATTAGCTGTTATTAAGGCGTTAGACCATAGCAAATTTGAGGTTCATCCTATCTATATTACAAAAGAAGGTCAATGGGTGAAGGGTCCTTTACTAACAGGACCAGTTGAAACCGTAAAGGAACTAGAATTCAGCCAAGGAGAAGCGCTATCTCCAACGGCATTAGCACCAACATTGTTCCAAGCAAGTGAACAAAAGGGTCCTTTTGATGTTATTTTTCCATTATTACATGGTCCGAATGGTGAAGATGGCACAGTACAGGGATTATTAGAGCTATTGAACCTTCCATATGTGGGTAACGGAGTATTATCTTCTTCAGCTGGAATGGATAAAGTGATAATGAAAAATATCTTTGCTCAAGCAGGACTCCCGCAAGTTCATTATGTTTCTTTTATTAGAGGCAATTGGGAAACTTCCCCGGAGCAAGCGTATGCTCATGTTGAAACCGAGCTGGGCTATCCATGTTTCGTTAAACCTGCAAACCTTGGATCTAGTGTAGGAATTAGTAAATGTTCAAATCGAGCTGAATTGGCGGCTGCATTTGAAGAGGCGTTCCAGTTTGATCGTAAAATTATTGTTGAAGAAGGCGTTGTAGCCCGTGAAATTGAACTAGGTGTATTAGGAAATGACTATCCAGAATGTTCAGTAGCTGGAGAAATTGTTCCAAAGGTTGAATTTTACGATTATAAGGCAAAATATGAAGATGGAAATACAGCATTAATTATTCCTGCAGAAATTACAGAGGAAGAGTACAAAACATTAAGGGAAATGTCTATTAAAGCTTTCCAAGCACTTGATTGCTCAGGTTTAGTTAGAGCAGACTTCTTTGTTACGAAAGAAGGGAAAATATATATCAATGAAGTAAATACTATGCCAGGATTCACACCTTTCAGCATGTTTCCTTTATTATGGAAACATACGGGTGTAGAGTATCCTCAATTAATCGAGCGTTTAGTAGAGCTTGGAATTGACAGACACACTCAAAAACAAAAGATAAAACATACTTTTTAAGATGCCAAAGGCTGACAATGTATGGGGTCAGACCCTTACTTTGTCGGCCTATTTTAATATAAATAAAGAAGGAGGGAATACATTGATTAAAAAAAGTCTTTTTCAAATAGCGAAGATGATTACAGTTGAAAATGATTTAAATATACATGGATCGGTTAGTATCAAAGGGATTTCCATTGATTCAAGAAAAATTGAAGAAGGTAATCTGTTTGTTCCTTTCAAAGGAGAGCATTCAGATGGGCACAAGTTTGTAGAAGAGGCCATTGAAAAAGGTGCTGCTGCAGCATTTTGGCAACAGGATGTTCCTAACCCCCCACTGCATCTACCGATTATTATGGTTAAAGATACCCTAATTGCTCTTCAAGAGTTAGCTAGGAGTTACCGTAACGAATTAGATGTAAAAGTAGTTGGAATAACAGGAAGTAACGGGAAAACGACAACGAAAGACATGACAGCTAGTTTGTTGTCTGTTCAATATAAGGTTCAAAAAACAGAAGGTAACTACAACAACCATATTGGGCTTCCATTAACCGTGCTTTCCTTAGAAGAGGATACAGAAATAGCCGTATTAGAAATGGGGATGAGTGCGAAGGGGGAAATTGAGTTTCTCACTAAATTAGCTCGTCCAAATGTGGTAATGATAACAAATATAGGTGAATCACACCTTCAAGATTTAGGTTCTAGAGAAGGGATAGCTGAAGCCAAGTTAGAAATTATCCAAGGCTTACAAGAAGATGGCCTTATCGTTTTTCATGGGGATGAACCACTATTAACAAACACTTTAAGTACGTATAAAGGTAATGCAACGTTAAAGACATTTGGTCGCTTAGAATCGAACGATCTTTTTCCAAAAGAGATCACCCAACATGATAACGGAAGTGAGTTTAAAACAAGCCTCAGTGATTTAACGTTTCATTTGCCAGTACTAGGAATACATAATATATTAAATGCGCTAGCAGCTATGTTAACGGCGAATCATTTTGCCATTCCTTTTGAAAAAATGAATCATGCTTTTTCATCCTTAAAGTTAACTAACATGCGTATGGAGTTAGTAGAGGGATATAAAGGGGAAAAAGTGATTAATGACGCATATAACGCAAGTCCGACTTCTATGAAAGCAGCAATTGAATTAGTATCCAACTTACCAGGATATGAGAACAAAATTTTAGTCCTTGGAGATATGCTTGAACTAGGTTCTGAAGAAAAAGCCTACCATGTCGAGATAGGAAAAACGTTAGATAGCGATAAGGTTCAATATGTTTTTACTTTTGGAAAACTAGGAGAATCCATTGCTGAAGGGGCACGTTTCGTTATGCCTGAGGACAGAGTGAAATCTTATTTAGAAAAAGAAAAGCTCATTGAAGACTTAAGAGAAGTGACAAATGATTGTACTTTGATTTTAGTCAAGGGCTCTCGAGGTATGAAGTTAGAAGAAGTTGTTAGAGCTTTACAGCAGCTTTAAGATGAATGAAGCCATTCAAAATTTTGCATATGGATTTAAATATCCATATGCAAAATTAGTGAATAATTCATTAAAGTTATTGATACAGTTTTGTAGTGTTCCTGTTGACACGAGTATAGAAGGAAAAAATCCCCTTACTTAGAGTGAACCATTCGTTCAGTAAGGGGATTTTTTTATAGATCTCAATTCAGCAAACAACCGTTGGACAATCTGTTTACAAACTAACTCTTAAAATTTGAATTCCCATTAATACCAATCCAATAAGAATAGGAGAGACAGATAATACCACTAGGCTCCCTGATAGATTTACATAACCTTCAAATGGGTTATTAGTTGGAGAGGCTAAATAGCCTATTAATCTTGAAAATCTGTTTTTCTTCATTGGAAAGTCAGGAATGTCAACTTGATAAGAATCTAAATGCATCTTTAGTAAGGGATCAGGCTTTAAGAATTCTTCATTTTGCTTTTTCTTGTCCATGTAGGTCCACCTCCAGAAATTCACGAAGTTTATTGATAGCGTGGTGTAGACGAGATTTAACTGTACCAACTGGAATTCCAACGACTTCTGAAATTTCATTTTGAGTCATTTCGTGATAATAGCTTAAAATAATGATTGCTCGATGAGACTCTGACAATTGGAGTATCGCTTCTCGAATGGTTAACGATTCATCCTGATGAATGGTTTGGGAGTGTCTAGGGATTAAAAAGGGAATCAGTTTTTCCCATTTCTTTCTTCGATTGAGCTTGTTAATCATGAGGTTATAGGCAATTTGAAATAAGTATGTTTTGAGACTTGCTTTGTTTGAATCATACCTATGAACGTTCTCATGTAGTTTTAAAAAAGCATCTTGAACTATGTCTATACAAAATTGCTCATCCTTTGTAAACCGAAATAGGAAAGCATATAAAGAAGGCTTAAACAGGACATAGAGCTGATCAAAGGCTTCTTTATCACCTTCTTGGAATTTTTGGATTAGCTGGCTAACTTTGTTTTCATTAACGGACATCTCCGTATATCTCCTTCACTCCTTTTAACACCAATGACAATCTAGTAATTAAGTAGACGGCCCCAACGATTGTCCAAGATTGACCTTGGTTTGTAAAAAATTGAACATAATTATTTTCAATTGTAAGACCACCAGAGACAAGAAAATTTAGAACTTGAACACAGACAATAGCATAAAAAGCAATCCCCACTGCAATCGTGTCAAAAACATTCCATCTTAATAGTATTTTTGATTTTTTGAAATTGATCTTTCCTTTTTCTCTTACAATGTATTTTCTGTCCATTGGAATAACAAAAGCTAAAATCATCGTTATTAAAATCACTTGTACTATCAGTGAAATATAGAAGCCTTTATCCATTTAAAATCCCTCACTTTTGTTTATGTTTATCTCTTATACAACTGAGAGATTAAAATGGTTCAAACATTTTTTTAAAAAAATATAGGAAAATACAACTCACTATTTTAGTGTGATATAAATGGCACAAATGTCATCGTTGATAGGTGCGACTTTTTTTCTTTCTAATAAGAGCTTTTGTAGGATTAAATTTTCTGCCAGGTTGTCATATTTGATAAACAAGTCTTTAACATCCTCCGTACGGTTATCTTTAATTGAATACGGTGTTTCTGTTAAGCCGTCGGTAAATAACAGAAGTCTAGTGATTGCTTCATACGGAATGGTTTCACATTCAATAGAGGGTTCAGGAATGAGACCGATGGGTACCATTCCTTTTTCGAGTTTATGTACGGCTCCGTTTATTGCTAACAAGCCTGGTTGATGGCCAGCATTTACGTAATTAATGGATTTGTTTTTTGTATCTATATAGAGGATAAAGGCAGTGAAGTATGAGGTTACATACTTTTCTTGTCCTAACTTTTTAAACATTCTTAACATATGTTCGTTTAGTTCCTTTGCGATTCTTTCAGGTTCTTTTACCCTTTTTAATAACCCTGGAAATAAGGATCTCATAGCCATACTAACTAATGCAGCATGGACTCCATGACCGCTAACATCAATTAAAATTAAGCCATATTCATGGGATGAAATCTTTGTCCAAAAATAAAGGTCACCAGATAGTAACTCGGAAGGTTCATAGATAGCGCTGATGTTGATGGAGTACTCTGAGAAGTTTTTCGGTAAAACAAGTTGCTGTATTTTTTTTGCAAAAGAAAGATCATTTGTTATATGACTAAGAGCATTTTCTAACTCTTTCTCTTTACTTTTTCTTTTCGTTACCTCCCTCTCGTATTTTAAGAGAAGACGAACACGGAGAAGAATTTCTATATCAGAAGGATCGGTAACAATATCTAGAAGGAACCCTGGTTCTGGTAAGGATTCGAGTTGAAAGCTATTTTTGCTAACGATGGCGAGTAAAGGTAACTGATGTTGATAACAGAATTGACAAGCTAGTTGAACGGAAGAACTATTAAATTCCCCACTTATTATAAAGAGAGACTGGGGTTTAATTCTTAATGGCCCCGAATGGTTCTGTAGACTTTCGATACGAACAATATAAACTTCCTGATGTTCTTTTTGGAGAACTTCCTTTAGCCTTCTTTCAACTGAATGATTGGAATGTAATAAATATATTGCCATGTTCTGTCTCCTTGCCAAAAAAATCACTATTAAATTTTGATTCTACCATAAAGAATCCACTCATTTGGAAAATAGTCCAATGTTTAGAAAAAAATTCATAATTTTGTTATAACTCTAAAACCCGAGAGTCAATAGTCTCATATATACTTACTATATTATTAGGAAAAAAGTCTTGCATTTGATTAGGAGGACGAACATGAGCGGATGTCCATTTAAGGCATTATTTAAAAATGAAAAAGGTGCAGCTAGCTTTTTTCATAAAACTGCTCTTAAGAAAAATGTTCAATATCAAGAAACCAGACCAAACGGGATTAGCAATCGGAGTTTTGAGGGGCTATTAAGGGGAAAGGAGTCCAATCAAATTCAATTTGTCGGGTTAACTGAAGTGGATATTCAAAAATTAACCCATATGCGTCCCATTATGGAGAAAAATGCACCTAGAATTGTAAATGCCTTCTATACACGCCTTCAAGAAATGTCAAACCTCATGGGGATTATTGAAAAGCATTCAACGATTGAGAAGTTAAAGAAAACGCTTGTTCAATACTTACTAGATATGGTCTCAGGAGAAATTGGAGAACAGTATGTGATTAGAAGAAAGGTAATAGGCAATGTTCATAATCGGATTGGACTCTTTCCAGAATGGTATATAGGTGCCTATACGTTAATCCAGAATGAGATGCTGCAGGTCTTATCACAAGAATGTGATTCCTTTGAAGAGGCAATGGATTACTATTCCTCATTTCAACGATTATGTTCTTTTGATATGCAAATTGGGATAGAGACTTATATTGAATCTTATACCTCTTCAATGATGAAATTAAATGAAATAGAAGAACTTCAGTATAGATTAAATGACTCTGCATCTATGCTTGCAGCAAGTGCAGAGGAAACAACCTCATCTATTGCGGACAAAGAAATGTTAGTAAATCAAATGCTCTCAGAAATCGATTCGATCATGAATGCATCTAAAGAGATGATTGAATCAGTAGATGATGGAAAGCAAGAAGTATCTTCTGCTTTAACAAAAGTAGATCAAGTAGTCGATTTAATTGAAACGACAAAAGCACTAACACAAGAGTTAAGTGAAAGTTCGACCAAAATTGGACAAGTAGTAAAAACAATCAGAGGTATTTCAAATCAGACGAATATCTTATCTCTAAATGCTGCCATTGAGGCTGCTCGAGCAGGGGAACATGGGAGAGGATTTTCTATCGTTGCCCAAGAGGTTCGAAAGCTTGCCCATCAAACAGAACACGCGCTAGATCATATTCAAGGCCAGATTGGAACGGTTCAAAAGACAATAGACAAGTTTGAACAAAGTTTTCATCATATTGTTGAAGAAACTAGTCTTTTTAGGGATTCTAACCGATCTATCATCCAAATACTTGAGACATCTGTTGAAAGTGTGAAAACAAGTGATGGTAGAATTCATAATTTCAGTGGGTTTATAAATGATTTTAAAAAGACTTTTGAGGAAATTTCAGAGGCTTCATACCAAATAGCCGATATGGCGGAACAATTAAGTTATTTAAACAATGAGTTATCAGATAAATTTCGTAATTGACGTTGAGATGAGGGGGTATGAAGTAAATGCAGGAAGTTCGTTTGAAATTTGATAAGATGGAATATAAAAATTTAGAAGAAATGACAACTGCTCTCTTGAACGAGGCCAATGAACGAATTATCCGTATTGATGTAGGTCAAATCAAGAATGGCAAAGAAGAAAGAAACTATGCCAAGTTTCGCCTGATGCATTTACAGAGATCCTATGATGGACAAGTAGATGAATGTTATCGATCGATTTATAACTCACTTTGGAGCCAAGTCTATCGTTTAGAACACCAAGGGAATTATACAAATCCGTATTTAAAAACGTTATTAGAACGATTAAGAACTGTGAAATGATATGAAAATATGTATTCATGAGTTAACAAAGTCAAATCTCTCTGTAAGCATAGAAAGGGTCCTAGAGACGATTGACTATTTAAAAAGCAACCTCTGCTCGGATACTCTTCGTTTCAATATTAAACTGGCTCTTTGGGAGATTTTTACGAACTATATCGTGCACGGTAATGAACATTCTTGTCGTGAAATTGTTGTTCTAAAACTTGAAAATGATAGAGAAATAGAAATCACCATCATTTCAGAAGGTAGTGATTTTGATTCGGAGCATCTTATTGGAGATTTATGTCCTAGTGTAGAACAAATCGGTGGCAGAGGCTTATATATTGTTCAACAAATATGCGACATGTTTTTGGTAGAACAAAGAGGTAAGATAGCAAAAATGGTGTTTAAAAAGGATTAGAGGTGAAAAAAGTAATGTTGATCAATTTTTTAATCAAAGGCGAGATTCTTCATGCTAGTTTCCACAGTGATTTACATTTTGAAACTTCACATCAGTTAGAAACGGAGCTTACTGATTTCAACCTTAAAGATCATGTTCGTAAAGTAACGATTGACTTCTCGAAAGTAAGATTTGTAGATAGTTCAGGAATCAGCTTGCTTTTAAAATGGATCCATCCGATGACAAGAAAGGTGGAAGTCGAGCTCATACATGTTAGTGAGCCTGTACAAAATATATTGAAAATTTGTAAGCTAGATCAGTTTGCAACCATAAGGCCTTAAAGTAAACTTGTGCCCTTAAATGGGGGTGCAAGTTTTTTGAGGTACTAGTGATTATCAAGGCTTTTTATTAGTATCTTTGGGGTAAATAGGTATAGAATATAAAGAGTTATCAAGGGATTTCAGGTTTATTTATTACATGAATTTTCGCGAAAATTAATTCGGGTGGTGAATCAATTGATTGGCTGCTTATGCATACATGGTTTTACTGGATCTCCAAGTGAGGTAGAACCATTAGTGGATTATTTAAAGCACCAAACAAATTGGCAAATCGTTGTCCCCACATTACCAGGTCATGGTGAATTATTAAATTTAAAGGGTATTAGCTATAACCAATGGATTGAACATGCAGAAAATGAACTAAAGAAGCTTTTGGCAAGTTGTGAAAAGGTGTTTGTCATTGGTTTTTCAATGGGTGGTTTAATCGCAAGTTATTTAGCGGTGCATTATCCAATCGATAAACTGATTCTCTTAAGTGCCGCAGCCTATTATGTTAATCCAAAACAGCTTGCATTAGATGTATCTGGCATGTTAAAAGATGCTTCTAGAGGAAAATTATTAGAAAATGAACTTTTCTTAAGATATAAAAAGAAAATAAAAGAAACTCCTCTTACCGCAACCATTCAATTTCGAAAACTGGTAGCTAATATTCGGCCGATACTAGAAAAAGTGAATATCCCGACATTAATTGCTCAAGGTGAGTGCGATGGAGTGGTTCCTCCGAAAAGTGCTCAGTTTCTTTACAACTCAATAAGTACGATGAATAAAAGGCTCCTATATTTTAAAGAATCTAAGCATCTGATATGTCATTGTGATGAACGTGAAAGGCTTTTTAAAGAAGTCTATACGTTTTTAAATGATGAAAAGAGTTCTGTTCCAAGTGTAAGAAATTAATTTTATAGCAAGAATGATACAAGTACGGAGCAACCTAGTTTTAGAAAAGGGCCTTTTAATAAAACCAACAAACTCCTTATATTGCAATCAATCCCTTTAGATGATAAGATTACCTCAAAGTGTCAACGAGAGATTCTTCATTCCGGGCATACTCCAACGAGGAGAATGTCTTTTTTCACTTTTATATGAAGAAATAACAGTAAGTTTCGATTCCTTATTCGAGTTAGACAAATGAATACATTCATATCCTAATTAAATAGTGAAACTTTTATATAGCGGAAATCACTTATAGGTGGTTAGTTTTTTTCTGCGCAAAAATAGTAAACGCATATGATTACCTTTATGTAAAAGGTTTTAATGATAATCTTCTGCTGGTAAGTTTCACTGTTATTCACCAACGATGTTTAATACGGTGGAAACGGGATAAATATTTTTATGAAGTAGAAGGAGAATGAATACATTGACGACAAAGTTTCAAGATTTAGGTATTAGTCCAGCAACTATGAAATCATTAAAGAGAATGGGTTTTGAGGAAGCGACTCCGGTACAAGCATTAACTATTCCTGTTAGCTTAGAAAATAAAGATCTAATTGGCCAAGCACAAACTGGTACGGGAAAAACAGCTGCATTTGGAGTTCCTTTAATTGATAAAGTGGATAAAGATTCTAACTTAATTCAAGGAATAGTTATCGCACCTACTCGTGAGCTGGCTATCCAAGTTTCCGAAGAGCTTTATAAAATTGGTTACGGTAAAAGAACACGTGTCCTATCTATCTATGGTGGACAAGATATCAATCGACAAATTAGAGCATTAAAGAATCACCCACAAATTATCGTCGGTACACCTGGTCGTATTTTAGACCATATCAACCGTAAGACGATTCGCCTTGAGAATGTACATACTGTAGTTTTAGATGAAGCAGATGAAATGTTAAACATGGGGTTCATTGAAGATATTGAAGCGATTCTTTCAAAAACTCCGGAAGATCGTCAAACTTTACTTTTCTCTGCTACAATGCCAGCTCCTATTCAAAGAATGGCTGAGAAATTTATGAAGAACCCTGAAGTAATTAGAGTTAAAGCGAAAGAAATGACAGTACCTTTAATTGAGCAGTATTACTTAGAAGTACAAGAAAAGAGTAAATTTGATGTATTAACTCGTTTACTTGATATTCAATCACCAGAATTAGCGATTGTATTTGGACGTACAAAACGTAGAGTAGATGAATTATCAGAAGCTCTTACTCTTAGAGGATATATGGCAGAAGGAATCCATGGAGATTTAAGCCAAGCTAAACGCCTTTCTGTATTAAGAAAATTCAAAGAAGGATCCATTGATGTACTAGTGGCAACAGATGTTGCTGCACGTGGACTTGATATCTCTGGAGTTACACATGTATACAATTTTGACATCCCACAAGATCCTGAAAGCTATGTTCACCGTATTGGACGTACAGGACGTGCAGGGAAAACAGGTGTAGCGATGACTTTCATCTCTCCTCGTGAAAAATCTTACCTAGCTGTGGTAGAAAAAACGACGAAGAGAAAAATGGAGCGCATGAAGCCACCAACTCTTGATGAAGCACTAGAAGGACAACAAAAAGCAGCAATTGAAAAGATTCAGGCATCAATTGAGACAGATAACCTTCAGTATTATAAACAGGCAACGGATGAGTTGTTAGAACAGCATGAACCAGCAACGATTATTGCTGCGATGTTAAAAATGCTAACAAAAGAACCGGATACGACACCTGTTAAGCTTACAGAAGAAAAACCACTACCAGCTAAAAGAGAGAGATCTTCTGATAGAAGAAGATATGACTCACGTGGTGGAAATGGAAGCGGAAGCGGCAATAACAGAAGAGACAATTATAAGCCAAGACAAGGCCAAGGCAGCGGTGGAAAACGCCCAAGCAACCGAGACAACAGCAGTAGACCTAAATCATCCAATAACTATCGTTAATATTGTTAGAAGAGAGAGAGCATGTTCAATGAGCATCGCTCTCTTTTTTGTTGTAAGGTCCTTTTTCTAAACCTTCATTGCTCCTCCCATCCATAAATAAACTTACAATGTAAATCACCTCCTAGCATATAGCGCATACTAAGCATAGCGAATGTACAAGTGGAGGGATTACGTATGACCATTGTCCGCCTAGGTTATGTGGCGATGAGTATGGAACTTCAAAATTGTTCTCCGTCACAAACCATGACCTTTAAACAATTTTCACAAATAAAAGATCGTGAGGCTGCAATCAATAAGCTTGAGAGAATTGCCGTTTCTAATTTAGAAAACATTTTAAGGCTGCTCAAACATAATGTAGGAAACCAAGTCCATTTTTTTAGGTTAACTTCTAGAATTATTCCACTTGCTAATCATGAAGAGTTAGCTGATTGGAAATATATGCGACCGTTAAAAGGTGCCTTAAAAGAGATTGCTGATTATTTAAAAGACCATTCCATAAGGGTGGACTTTCATCCAGATCACTTTGTCTTATTGAATACGAAAAAGCTAGACATTTTAAACATGTCCATTAAGACACTGGCTATGCACGAAGCTCTTTTAAAAGGGATGGAACTTGATACTGAGCATCGTTGTGTTCTCCATGTTGGTGGAGCATATGATGATAAGGAGAAGGCTTTAGAGCAATTTATACATAATTGGGGCTCTATCCCTACACGGATTCAGAGGATGATTATGTTAGAAAATGATGACACCACCTTTTCCCTCCAGGATACGTTGTACTTGTGTGAAAAATTAGGTATTCCACTTGTATTTGATTATCACCATCATCTAGCTAATTTTCAAAATGAAAATTGGGTTGAAGACTGGGATCGTATCGTTTCTACATGGGGTCATTCAAAATTACCTATTAAGATGCATATTTCTAGTCCGAAATCTGAAAAAGACTTTCGTGCACACGCTGATTATGTTGATCCAAAGATGTTCCTAACTTTTTTAAATGAAATAAAGGGAAGTGTTCCGGAAATCCATTGCATGATTGAAGCGAAGCAAAAGGATCAGGCTTTGTTCAAGTTGGCGGAGGAGTTAAGAGAAGCACAAGGGATAAAGTTAATTGATCAGTCAAGCTTTGAAATTTAGTGAGGCTTATCTCGTAAGGAAACAAAGTTATAGAAAGAATCCTTTGCTCCTGAAACTAATGATAAAATAGTTCGTATATAGAGTAAATGTTAAGGAGCGTAGGAGGAGAGTTATGGTATCTGAGCCGAAAAATAGAATCTCTGAACGAGCACTAACTGTTTGGAGAATATCTGGTTCCATACAGACTTTATTTATGTTGCTATTCTCAGGAGGAATGATTGGGTTAACCGTAAAATTTGAATGGCCAAATTGGATCATTTGGATAGCCATACTGTTATTAATAGCTTATGCCTATTTAATCATTTATTTGTTTCCATCTCTAAAGTGGAAACGATGGCGTTATGAAGTTAGAGAGCAAGAGATTGAACTACAACGCGGCATCTTCATTATAACAAGGACCTTAGTTCCGATGGTACGGGTGCAACACGTTGATACTCAGCAGGGGCCATTGTTAAGAAAATATAAACTAGCTACGGTTACAGTTTCGACAGCTGCTACCATTCATGAAATACCGGCTTTAGAATTAGAGGAAGCGGAGGAGATAAGGCTATTTATATCTAGGCTAGCGAGGGTGGCGGATGAGGATGTTTGAGCCTAAAAGATTGCATCCTATTACTGCCGTCTTAAGCTTTTTCAAACAGTTGAAGGAATTATTCTTTCCATTTATGGTTTTTATCTTTCTAGGAACGAGAGATAATGAGGGAATCTCCTCTTTCGTGCTAGTAATAGGAGCTACTGGAATTCTCCTATT
This sequence comes from Robertmurraya mangrovi, assembly GCF_034427655.1. Taxonomy (NCBI): domain Bacteria; kingdom Bacillati; phylum Bacillota; class Bacilli; order Caryophanales; family Bacillaceae; genus Robertmurraya; species Robertmurraya mangrovi. The sequence continues at coordinate 15,912 of NZ_JAXOFX010000029.1, read as the reverse complement.
ACTACTCATCAAAGGAATACTATCGTGGTATCGTTTTACCTACAGAATTGAAGATAATGAATTGCGCATCGAGTACGGGTTATTCGTTACGAAGAAAAGATACATTCCGTTTGAACGGATACAGAGCTTAGATTTATCAGAGGGGATTCTACACCGCCCTTTTCAACTGGTTAAAGTGAAAGTGGAGACAGCTGGTTCAAATGGGATAGAGGATGCAGAAGGGGTACTAACGGCTATAAAAAAGGAAGAAGCGGAAGCAATCCAAGAGATTTTCGCTGCTTCTAAAAGAATGCAAAAGGATAAAGGATTAAATGAAACTGAAATCCAGGTTGAGGATAATATTATTTATCAAGCTACTCCAAAAGAGCTTTTTATACTAGCATCTACCTCGGGTGGTGTAGGTGTCGTTATCTCTGCTGTCTTAGCTTTTATTTTTCAATTTGAAGAAATCATTCCATATGAACGTGTGTTTAAAGGCTTAGAGGAATTTGTTACAAGTGGATTAGTATTTGTAAGTTTGGTCTTGTTTGTAGGATTTTTATTTGCCTGGATTATTGCATTAATAGCGACAATGATTAAGTATGCCAACTTTACTGTAAGAAAAGTAGGAGAAGACTTAGTCATAACGAGAGGGCTTTTAGAACGAAGACAATTTACCATCCCAATAAAAAGGATTCAGGCAATACGGATAAGTGAAAATATAGTCCGTCAGCCCATCGGTTATGCGACTGTTATTGTAGAAAGCGCAGGGGGCTCTTCGGTTAATGAAGAGAGCTCAAAGGTTGTTTTACTACCTGTTATTAAAAAAAGTAAAATACAAGCATTAATTGAGCCATTCTTAACGGAATATCTGTTTACCGATGATTTTAAAACTGTACCTAGAAGGTCCTTCATTCGATATCTATTTAGGGGCTGGATTTATGTAATCCCTTTGATTATAATTCCAATCCTTATATTTAAATTATGGGGTCTTTTATCATCCATCCTTTTCCTGTTGGTTTCATCCATCTGGTCTTACTTAAAGTATAAGGATGCTGGTTGGGACATTCAGCAGCTTCAATTGTCATTAAGGTATCGTACCCTTGTAAAACACACTGTTTTTATGAAAAGGTACAAAATTCAATCCTTTTCTTTCCGAGAAAGCTATTTTCAGAGGAAAAAGAAGCTTGCAACCGTTGAAGCGTCGGTAAAGTCGGGATTAGGTGGTACAGGAGGAACGGTTATTGATTTAAATAAGGAAGATGTCTTGGAAATCTATAAGTGGTACTCTTCAGAGAGACGTTTATCACCAACTGAAACTAATTTAGATACTGAAACGAAATAAAACGGTGCTCTTAGTGTGAGCACCTTTCCTGTTATCTAGTGAACAATCCTAAAATCGCAAGTAGAACTATGCCTCCTAAGATAATCATTTTAGGAGAAATAGATGGTCTCTGAGAGGAGGCTTTATGAGTAACCGACTTAAAGGAGCCAATCATTGCTCTCCCTCTTCCTAGACTGAATCCCCCTAATAAAAATCCTGAGATTAGACCAAATAAATGTGCGGTTACATTAATATTAGGTTGAATAAAAGTCATGATTAAACCAATAACAGCAATGGTTATAATAACTTGGGAATTCTCTCTTGATAGCATATCCTTTCTGAACATCCTCATGGCCAAATAAATACCAAATAAGCCAAAGATGGCACCACTAGAACCCACATGAGAATAGGTAAGCGGTTTTAGAATAAGTGTAGCAATATTTGCTAGTATTCCCGTTGCTAAATAAAGGGTGATAAACTTCCGTTTACCTAATAACCTTTCAAGGCCAGGTCCAAATAAAACTAATGAAAAGCTGTTAAACAACATATGAGGGAAACCACTGTGTAAAAAGATAGGCGTAATGAGCCTCCAAAGCTCCCCCTCAACTATATACAAATTAACACCTGCAAAGTTCTCAAAGAGCCATCCACTTGGGAAAACGGGCAAAATAGTAAACAAATATAGTACTATATGAATAAAGACAATGATGGATACAACTGGATAGAACCGTAAGAATTCTTTAAAGCTTTCCGTCCTTGTAAACATACGAACTTAGACCTCCCTTGCAAATCTTCTACTTACATAATAGCCTTTAACGTGGATAACATTCACTAATAATGCTTTTTACATGTCTTTTACTAAATAAAGCTCTTCCCATAATGTTTTATGCTAGAAGAAATTAATATAGAAGGAACTGATTGAATGATTACTGGAATAGGGATCGATATTGTTGAGTTAGGTAGGATAGAGAAATTGGCCATTAGACAAAGCAAATTTGTCAGGAGAATTTTAACATCAACAGAACACGAAAAGTATGAACAACTGTCAGACGCAAGAAAAGTTGAGTTTTTAGCGGGTAGGTTTGCAGCAAAGGAAGCCTTTTCGAAAGCAGTTGGTACAGGAATAGGAGAAAATCTTTCCTTTTTACATATAGAAATTTCTACTGATATTAATGGTAAGCCTTTCATTGTAAAACCTTTTTCAGAAGGCGTGCATTTATCCATTTCTCATAGTAAGGAGTATGCAGTTGCTCAGGTGATTATCGAGAAGTTATTATAAATAATTTCGAAAAAAATAGTAGCTTGTCAATCGAAATGGACATATTCCCCCAGGTTGTCTCATATATTCATAGTGCAATAGGGGAGACAAGGCTCCGTTTGATACATGTAAATGATTTAAGAAATGGTGAATCATAAACGGTTTTCAAACGATTTCGTTCTCTTCTTAAAACGAAAAGCGGGAGTACTTAATACTTAGCAAAGATTATAGGCTGTTTCACAGAAAGTTCAGCATGTGATTCATTTTATAAGTATTGCTTAAGTGACAGGTGCTAGAGCTAGTCAATCACGTTGAAATGAGACAAAAGGGGTGGAAAGATTTGAAGAAGAACTTATTTTTGCTACTTACCGGGATTATGGTTGTGTTATTATTGTCCGCCTGTGGGGCTAAATCACAAGAAGATGTTGTGAAGGATTTAGGTAAAAAGTTAGAAAGCTTAAAAGGGTATGAAGCAGAAGCGAAAATGACATTGCAAATGGGTGCAGAACCACAAACATATGAAGTGGAAATTTGGCATATGGAGCCAACGTTTTATCGTGTAAATCTAAAGAATGCTCAAAAAGATCAAAGCCAAATGATTCTTCGTAACGATGATGGGGTGTTTGTATTAACTCCAGCATTAAATAAGAGCTTCCGCTTCCAAAGCGACTGGCCAGAAAACAGCAGCCAAGCTTACTTGTATGAGTCTTTAGTGAAAGATATTATTGAAGACAAAGAAGTGAAATTTAGCTCAACTAAAGAACATTATGTATTTGAAACGAAAACTCGTTATCAAAACAACAAAATGCTCCCACTACAAGAAATTGTCTTAAACAAGAAAGACCTAACTCCAATTTCAGTAAAGGTTATGGATCCAGATCGTAAAGCATTAGTAACCGTTGAATTCTCTAATGTTAAATTTGACGCTACTTTTGATAAAAAAGACTTTGATATGGCTAAAAATATGACTGGTGCTCAAATAGAGGTTCCTGTAATGGCTGAAATTAAAGATGAGGCGTTTACGGTAAAATACCCTACAGCTGAAATTCCAGATGTTAGCTTAATTGATGAGAAAGAAATGGCGACAGAAAATGGTAAGCGTGTGATTTTAACTTATGATGGTGAAAAGTCATTTACATTCATCCAAGAAAAAGCACGTGTGGCACCTGCAACTGCAACCGCAACTACAGTTATAGGTGAACCGATTGATCTTGGTTTCACGATCGGTGCCATGACAGATAATACGATTAAATGGACGCACCAAGGTGTGGACTATATGATTGCCTCTAATGAACTTTCAAAAGAAGAACTGACTATGTTAGCTCGTTCCGTACAGGTTCAAGGTAGTATGGTAAAATAACTTTTGCAACAGGCCCACTCTTTGGGCCTGTTTTATTACGTTTTCTTTAAGAAAATGAAATATATTCCTCCTCACTGTAATTCTCTTGACATTTTCGCCTGTGGAGTTTGATAATCATATTTATTAGTTTAAGGTATGGTGTGTAACCTTGATGGAATTAGAGGATAAATTTTAAGTGGACAGTGTAAGGATGTGAAAATGGGGATGGAAGATCAAAGTCTGTTTTACCGTGATACGTGGGCAGAAGTAGACCTAGATTGTATTATGGAAAATGTTCGGAACATGAAGAAACATTTGCCTGAAGAGGTAGAACTAATGGCGGTTGTTAAAGCAAACGCCTATGGTCATGGAGACGAACAGGTTGCTCAGGTAGCATTAGAAGGAGGAGCAACATATTTAGCTGTAGCCTTTTTGGACGAGGCTATATCGTTAAGGAGGAAGGGTATCCAAGCCCCTATATTAGTATTAGGTGCCAGTCGACCTGAGGATATAAATGTCGCAGTCAAATATAACTTAACCTTAACGGTGTTCCAGAAAGACTGGCTCAACCAGGCTAGAAAAATCCTTACTAATAAAGCTCCTATTAAAATACACTTAAAGCTAGATACAGGAATGGGTCGTCTCGGGATTAGAGAACAGTCTGAGATAGTGGATATAGAGCAAATACTCCAAGTGGAAAAAAGGTTTTATCTTGAAGGTGCCTTTACTCACTTTGCCACTTCGGATGAGTTAAATGAAAGCTATTTTAAGGAGCAGCTTGAACGCTTTGAAACGATGCTCTCTTGGTTTAATATAAAGCCAAAACTCATTCATGCAAGCAATAGTGCTGCTGCTCTAAGAATGCCTAATGCTCACTTCAATGGAATCCGCTATGGTATAGGGATGTACGGTCTCACTCCATCTTTAGAAATCCAAGATATCTTACCTTTTCCTTTAAAAGAGGCATTTTCTCTACATTCCAAACTTGTCCATGTAAAAAAAGTTACAAAGGGCGAAAAGATTAGCTATGGAGCCACATACGAATCAAACGAAGATGAGTGGATAGGAACACTCCCAATTGGATATGCTGATGGGTGGATAAGAAAACTTCAAGGACAAAAAGTGATTATTAATGGAATTAAGGTTCCAATTGTGGGTAGAATATGCATGGACCAGTGTATGATAAAGCTACCATATGAGCTCCCAGTCGGGACTGAAGTGACATTAATCGGTACACAAGGTAATGAGCATATATCCATTAATGATGTGGCAGAAAAGTTAGAAACTATAAATTATGAAGTTCCTTGTTTAATTTCAAGTAGAGTCCCAAGAATGTATAAGAAATCTGGTAAGTTGGTTCAGGTAAAGAACTCTATGTTAGTTTAAGTGTTTTGACAGAGTTTTAAAAATTGTCCCAAAGTTGCCCAAAATTAAAACATATTTTTTACATGTGTACGTATGAATGCATAAAAGAGTATTTTTTTGGTCGATAATACAGAAGAATTACAAATAGTCTTTGCATAGTTGCTGATTGATGTTAATATTAAATATGGTAGAGATAAAATGGTGTGTAGTTATGGTGGAGGTGTGTGTTTGTGTCTGAGTCCAGCGCAACAACAGAAATCTTAGTAAAATTACCGCAACATCTTTTAACCGAATTAGATGGTTTTGTTAAATTAGAGAACGTTAACAGAAGCGAATTTATCTATCAAGCAACAAAGATGTACTTGCGCGAGCGAAAAAAGAGACAAATTCGTGAATCCATGAGAAGAGGCTACATGGAAATGGCGAAAATTAATTTAACCATTGCTTCTGAAGCGTTTCAAGCAGAATATGAAGCAGAACACACAGTTGAACGTTTAGTAAGCGGGGGATAATCCTTTGATTGTCAAACGTGGTGACGTTTATTTCGCAGACCTGTCCCCAGTTGTTGGCTCAGAACAGGGTGGTGTCCGTCCGGTACTTGTTATCCAAAACGACATCGGGAATCGGTTTAGTCCCACAGTAATCATCGCAGCGATAACAGCGCAAATACAGAAAGCAAAGCTGCCTACTCATGTTGAAATTGATGCGAAGCGATACGGTTTTGAACGAGATTCAGTTATTCTCTTAGAACAAATTCGAACAATTGATAAACAACGTTTAACCGATAAGATTACTCATCTCGATGACGAAATGATGGAAAAAGTGGATGAAGCTCTTCAAATAAGCTTAGGTCTAATAGAATTTTAATTATCACGCTCTTTACCGATAAAGAGCGTATTTTTTATAAGGCTGAGATCAAATACTTCCATTTGAAAAGCCTTTCTTACATCGGAACTACTGCTTTGTTTAACCTTTGTGTTATATAAGTGTATACAAATTAAACAAAATTATTAGCTCTGATGTTAAAGGTGAATGTTACCAACATTCACCCTATAAATAGCCTTTTTCAATATCTTAATATGTGTTTTCTGCCGAAGGACAAATAAACGATTTGTCCTTTTTGTGTTTTTAAAGAGCTCTTTTCTAATTAAAGGATTAAAACTTTACCTAGAGGTTTAAGGAGCTAAAAAACAGGGAAAGTAACAAAGTCAGAAATATTAGGGTAAATACCCGACACAACAGACAGATGTAATACATTAGTATGATAAACATAAGATGTTAGTTAACCTGAGTGTTAAAAAGTGTAACTTTTGTTACAATTTTAAAGTTGGTTTACATTAAATGAACAAAACTTAAATATAAATTTTAATATGGTAGAATGGAGAGGATGTAATGAATAAAAACATTGTTAATTATATTCAAGAAAACCGAGACGAAATTCTTGCTAGTTGGATTGAGAAGATGAAAGAAAAGTCGGATGAAAGAGCCCTACGTGTTGTATCTGATCAAGTCTTCGTAGGGACAAGCAGAGAATTCATCGAACTTGTTATATCTAACATGAATGATCATGAAAACTATAACGAGAAACTTAATGACTTTGCAGAAAAAACAGTAAGGCTAGCTTGGCCTCTAAGCTTTGTTCAAGATGGCCTTCGAGTATTCGTCCAAATTGTATTTGAAGGTATGCAAGAAAAAGGAATTATAAACAACGATAATCAAATGGATATTATTTTTGATTTTGATAACTGGATCAGTCCTCTTAGAAACGAACTGGTTAATATGTACTCAACTACTTGGGAAAGAACCGTATCCCTGCAAAAAATAGCTCTTCAAGAACTCTCAGCACCATTAATCCCAGTATTTGAAGGTATATCGGTTATGCCGTTGGTTGGGACGATTGACACTGAACGAGCAAAGCAGATAATGGAGAATTTACTTAATGGTGTAGTAAAGCATAGATCTGAGGTAGTTTTAATAGATATTACAGGAGTTCCTGTTGTAGATACAATGGTTGCACATCATATCATCCAAGCTGCAGATGCAGTTCGTCTTGTTGGGGCTAAATGTATGTTGGTAGGAATAAGACCTGAAATAGCACAAACAATTGTGAATTTAGGAATTGATTTAAATCAATTTACTACGAAAAACACGTTGAAAAAAGGAATTGAAGCGGCATTAGAATTAACGAATAAAAAGATTGTGAACTTGGAGGAATAATGGTGAGAATTCCTATTCTGAAATTATACGACTGTTTATTAGTGTCTATTCAATGGGAGCTAGATGATCAAACGGCACTACAGTTTCAAGAAGACTTATTACATAAAATACACGAAACCAGTGCGAATGGTGTAGTGATAGATATAACATCCATTGATTTTATTGATTCTTTCATAGCAAAAGTATTAGGCGATGTTATTAATATGTCAAAATTAATGGGTGCAAAAGTAGTGATTACAGGTATCCAGCCTGCTGTAGCTATAACACTTATTGAATTAGGAATAAGTTTAGAAGATGTCCTTACAGCACTAGACTTAGAAAAAGGTTTGGAGAAACTTAAACAGGAATTGGGGGAGTAACCGTATGGAGATCCAATCCTGCGTAAAAATCATAAATGAATGGGACATCGTTGCAGCAAGACAATTAGGCCGTAATGTTGCAAAAGAACTTGGATTCGGAGTAGTCGACCAAGCAAGAATAACTACAGCTATCAGCGAATTGGCGCGGAATATCTATTTATACGCAGGCCAAGGACAAGTTTGCATAGAAAAGATTTATGACGGCGCAAAAGCGGGATTGCGAATTGTTGCATCTGACAGTGGCCCAGGAATAAGTGATATTCGTCAAGTTATGGAAGATGGCTATTCAACCTCAGGTGGTTTAGGAGCTGGATTGCCAGGTGTAAAGCGTTTGATGGATGAATTTAATATAGAATCTTCATCTGGTAATGGTACTAAAATCATAACAACTAAATGGATCCGTTAGGGGGACACATTATGGATTTCCGAGAAATGATGGAGTCAAAGTATCGGGATATTCTTGAAAAATATATAACCGAGCAATCAGAGCAAGCTCTTTATCAGGGACAGAAGTTTAGCAGAAAATCGATTGAAAATAAAATATCACCTGAAGAGCTCATTAGCCTTCATAAGTTATCATTAACTAATATGTACCCTGATTTATCAAAAGAAGTCATTGATTCTTTTGATATTTTACTAGAAGTAATGCTTGGCTATGGTTTGGCCTACCGAGAACATCAAAGCCTACGTCATAAACAACAGGAATTAAGAACAGAAATGGAGATTGCAGCAAATGTGCAACAAACACTTCTGGGTACTACCATTCCTACAGTTGACTGTCTAGATATTGGTGCTATTAGTGTACCTGCCAAACATATGAACGGGGACTACTATCATTTTGTAAAAGATGAACATAATCATATTAGTATTGCGATAGCTGATGTAATAGGGAAAGGAATTCCTGCTGCTCTTTGTATGTCCATGATTAAGTATGCTATGGATAGTTTACCGGGAAGTCAGCATGAACCTAAGCTAGTTCTCGAGAATATTAACAGGGTTGTGGAGCAAAACGTTGACCCTAGTATGTTTATAACCATGTTCTTTGGAATGTATAACACAAGTAATCATACTTTTACTTATTCCTCAGCTGGCCATGAGCCAGGTTTTTATTATCATGCAGCTAAAGACGAGTTTACTGAAATTGAAGCTAAAGGTTTACTACTAGGAGTAGATAAGAAAACGAAGTATGCTCAATATGAAAAAGCAATTGAGATAGATGACATGATTATCCTTATGTCAGACGGAGTAACAGAGTGTCGATCTGATGAAGGTTTTATAGAAAAAGAAACCCTTATTACCTACATTAAAAAATATATTCATTTAAGTGCTCAAGAAATTGTTAATAGTTTATTCAAAGAAATTGAAAGACTTCAACATTTTGAATTGCGGGATGATTTTACATTAATCATTTTGAAGAGAAAGGTTTAATCCTTTAGTAAAAGGGTATTGAACAGTAGCAATTGAAAGTAAAAGGTGGTCCGGATATGAATATTAAAATAGATGTTATAGAAAATGATCATTCGGTAGAAGCCAAAGTTAGTGGTGAAATCGATGTATATACAGCACCAAAAGTGAGAGAAACCTTATTCCCTATCTCTGAAAGAGAAGGGATAACGTTGAGGGTGGATTTGACTGATGTATCCTACATGGATAGTACAGGTTTAGGGGTCTTTGTAGGGATCTTCAAGAATATCCGCGCTCACAATGGGACATTTCAGTTAAGAGGTTTATCTGATCGTTTAAAGAGGCTGTTTGAAATTACTGGACTTGCAGACATTATTGATATTAACTGCCAGAATGAGGTGGAATAAAATGAACGAACCATACGATTATATAGAAATGAAGATTCCGTCAAAGCCTGAATTCGTTGGTGTGATTCGTTTAACTCTATCAGGGATTGCAAGTAGAATGGGATTTACTTATGACGAAATTGAAGATTTAAAAATTGCCACTAGTGAAGCGTGTACTAATGCGGTTCAACACGCGTACAAATCAAATGATAACGGGGAAGTTGTTATCGGCTTTGGATTATTTAAAGATCGACTTGAGGTAATGGTCTCAGACAATGGTCAAAGTTTTGACTTTCAATCGGCTAAAGAAGGAATCGGCCCTTATAACCCCAATGACTCTGTAGAAATTTTACGAGAAGGAGGATTAGGTTTATACCTTATTGAAACGCTGATGGATGAAGTTAGAATTCATCAGAATGTGGGTGTTACGGTCATGATGACAAAATACCTTGAGGGAGAGCGGGTGGAGATGGATGCAAAAAAAATCTCAACCTAATCAGTATACAAAAGAAGAAATAAGTGACCTAATAAAGTCTTACCAAGACCATCAAGATGAAGATGCGCAGAATCAACTTGTGCTTTATTATAAGAATTTAGTCGAAACCATTTCTAGAAAGTATTCTAAAGGGAGACCGTATCATGAAGATATAGTTCAAGTCGGAGTGATTGGTCTTTTAGGAGCCATCCGTCGTTACGATGAATCGTTTGGTAAAAGCTTTGAGGCGTTTGCGGTTCCGACTATTATTGGAGAAATTAAACGATTTCTCCGAGATAAAACGTGGAGCGTACACGTCCCGAGACGCATAAAAGAACTTGGCCCTAAAATAAAGGCAACGGTTGAAGATCTAACGGTACAATTACAAAGATCCCCAAAAGTAGATGAAATTGCATCGGTACTAGACGTTTCAATAGAAGAGGTATTAGAAGCGATGGAGATGGGTAAAAGTTATCAGGCATTGTCTGTTGATCATTCTATCGAAGCGGATTCTGAAGGCGGAACAGTAACGCTACTAGATATTGTAGGTAATGTAGATGAAGGTTATGAGAAAGTAAATCAAAGATTAGTCCTTGAAAAAGTACTGCACGTGTTAACAGATCGAGAAAGGGAGATTATTCAATACACCTATCTAGAGAACTTGAGTCAAAAAGATGTCGGTGAAAAACTAGGTATTTCCCAAATGCATGTTTCACGTCTACAAAGAAAGGCTATTAAAAAGCTACAAGAGGCCATACATGCGGAGAATAACAACTCGGAGTGTCTTTCATGACTTATTTAAACCAAAAGAACATTGAAGCCATTGCACATCAAACGACCAAACAGGGAAACACACTTTGCGGAGACAGTTATTTCTTTGCTGCAACAGATGAATATTTTATTTGTGTTCTTGCAGATGGATTGGGCAGCGGGAAGTATGCGAATGAAGCTTCTTCAGCCGTTATAGAAGTAGTAGAGCAATATCAACATGAAGATGTGAACTCTATTATGTCAAGATGTAACGAAGTGCTTTTTCATAAAAGAGGTGCAGCTGTAGCTGTTTTTAAAGTGGATTTTATAAAAAAAGAGTTTGTTTACAGTTGTGTAGGGAATATTCGATTCTTCCTCTATACCAAGAATGGACGTTTAACATACCCTTTGCCTGTTACAGGATATTTATCAGGAAAGCCTCAAAAATTCCACACCCAACGCTATCCTTATGAAGGAAATTCTAAATTCCTCGTTTACTCAGATGGTATCAATCTACAAGGGGTTAAAGCCCTACTTAAAAGTTATATGAGTGTTGAGAGAATAGCTGAGGAAATAAAAAGAAATCATACTTCTCATATGGACGATGCCACTTTTATTTTAGGGAGTTTATTATAGTAGCTGTCGAAATTTCGACAGCTTTTTCTATATGACCGCAGTAAGATTAAGAAACTACAGTCTATCATATAGCTGTATAACGTTAGTATGTTGTACATATACTTTGTTCATTTGTTAATATGTTATATATCACTTATGTATGGAGGACTGACTATTGGAACAAATGGTAGATACAAAAGATCAACTATTAAACTTAATAGCTAAAGAACAATCCCTTTCTGTAAAACAAGTGAATAGTGTCATAACTCTTTTAGAAGAAGGGAATACCGTTCCGTTTATTGCCCGGTACCGCAAAGAGCAAACAGGAGCTCTAGATGAAGTGCAAATTCGAAACATAATGGAACGATGGCAATACATACAAAACTTAGAACAAAGAAAAGTCGAAGTCATTCGCTTGATTGAAGAACAAGGGAAATTAACCGAGGAACTAAAGCAACAAATTGTTAAATCGGTTAAGTTGCAAGAGGTTGAAGATTTATATAGACCTTATAAACAGAAGAGAAGAACAAAAGCCACTATTGCTAAAGAAAAAGGGCTTGAGCCTCTTGCTCAATGGATGATGACTTTTCCTGTTAGTGGGTCTCTGGAAAAGGAAGCTGAGCAGTTTTTATCTGAGGAGAAAGAAGTCCTAACAGTTGAAGATGCGATTGTAGGTGCCAAAGATATAATTGCTGAACTGGTTTCAGATGATGCGGAGAGTCGAAAGTGGATTAGAAGAGAAACCTTCAAAACAGGTATGGTTGAATCTGTTGCAAAAAACAGCGAACTAGACGAAAAAAATGTTTTTGAAATGTATTACGAATACGAAGAACCTGTAAGTAAAATAGTCCCTCACAGGATTCTGGCATTGAATCGTGGAGAAAAAGAAGATGTACTACGAGTTTCCATTAGGCCGAATGTAGAGTTTATCATGACCTATTTAAGTAAAAAGTGGATTAAGCGTACAGATGCTATTACAGTACAAGCTATCCAAGAGGCGATTGAAGATGGTTATAAACGTCTTATTCAGCCATCGATTGAAAGAGAAATCCGAAATGAATTAACAGAAAAGGCTGAAGAGCAAGCTATACATATTTTCTCCGAGAACTTACGTAACCTTTTATTACAGCCGCCGTTAAAAGGGAAGGTTGTCCTTGGGGTAGATCCGGCTTATCGTACAGGTTGTAAGCTTGCTGTTGTTGATGAAACCGGAAAGGTACATAAAATTGATGTTATTTATCCTCATCCACCCGTTTCAAAAGCAAAGGAAGCCAGAGAAAAGTTTATTAACATTCTTCAAGCCTATAAAGTAGAAATGGTTGCTATCGGTAATGGAACAGCTTCTCGTGAAACCGAACAGTTTGTAGCCGAGATTTTAAAAGAACAGGCGGAAGAGATTTACTATTTAATTGTTAATGAGGCTGGAGCTAGTGTATATTCCGCATCAGATTTAGCTAGAGAGGAATTTCCGAATTTTCAAGTTGAAGAAAGAAGTGCAGTCTCAATTGCGAGAAGACTTCAAGATCCTTTAGCTGAATTAGTAAAAATCGATCCTAAGTCAGTTGGTGTAGGACAATATCAGCACGACGTTTCACAAAAGAGATTATCTGAGTCTTTAACGTTTGTTGTCGAAACAACCGTAAACCAAGTTGGGGTGAATGTTAATACGGCCTCTTCCTCCTTATTGCAATATGTAGCTGGACTATCTAAGACCGTTGCAAATAATATTGTTAAGAAGAGAGAAGAAGAAGGTAAATTCATAAGCCGAACACAGCTTAAGAAAATACCTAGACTTGGTGCTAAAACATATGAACAAGCGATAGGGTTCCTAAGAGTGCTAGATGGAAGTGATCCGTTAGATCGTACAGGTATTCACCCTGAAAGTTATACAGAGGTGAAAAGTCTTCTTAAAAATCTTGGTTTCTCAACTAAAGACCTAGGTTCAGAATCTTTAAGGGAATCACTTTCAAAAATAGATGTAAAGTCAGTAGCGGCAGAATTGAATATGGGTGAATTAACATTAAAGGATATTATAGAAGCTTTAATGAGACCTGAAAGAGACCCAAGGGATGAGTTACCTAAACCACTACTGAAAAAAGATGTACTTAAGCTAGGGGATTTAAAAGTAGGAATGGAATTACAGGGAACGGTACGAAACGTGGTTGACTTTGGAGCATTTGTTGATATCGGTGTGAAACAGGATGGTCTTGTTCATATTTCTAAGCTTACTAATCGATTCGTTAAGCACCCACTAGATATTGTTTCGGTAGGGGATGTTGTAACGGTCTGGGTAGATTCCGTTGATTTTAATAAAGGACGAGTTGCATTAACGATGTTGCCTCCAGGGGAATAAAAGTATAATCAAGCAAGAACACTGCTGTTTAAGAGCAGTGTTTTTTTCTGTAAAAAAACCAGCATTGGTTTAATAATTTTATTTGGTATCTATTTTTCTCAAGAAATGCTTTTTGCATCTGGTTCTGGAACCAAGTAGGCATTGTTTTTACCTCCTAATATAGGATTCAAAAGGTATATATAATGTATGCTATAATAGGTTGTCACGTTCACGTTTTCTTTGAGAGGAGAGAGTATGAGTGAATGATAGAGTACTTCAGGCCATGGTTGAGAAAATTTCTCTAGAGTTGTTTGGGAAACTTTTTCGCCATAAAGCTTTTTTCAATAACAGGTTAAAAACAACCGGTGGACGATACATGCTTAGCTCTAATAACATAGAAATAAATAAAAAGTATTATGAACAGTTAGGAGAAGAAGAGTTAATCGGTATTATCAAACATGAGCTTTGTCATTATCATCTTCATCTTGAGGGTAAAGGATACAAACATAGAGATAGAGATTTTAGAGAGTTATTAATGAAGGTAGATGCGCCAAGATTCTGTTCCACTCTTCCTGATCGGCCGACTAGGAAAAGTGTTAGACCTGAGCTTTTGTACTCATGTACTAGTTGTAAACAAATATATAAAAGAAAAAGAGCGGTTAATATAAATAAGTATGTCTGTGGAAAGTGCCGTGGAAAATTAATTAAAATAAATGTTTGACATGGATTTAAAAAGATGTTAAATTATTATTCCGCGACTGAACAACGGTCCGGATGAAAAATAACTTCTTGACTTCTTCAATGTTGGTCATTATAATATGAAGAGTCGATAAGGCAGTTAATTATTCCGCAGTAGCTCAGTGGTAGAGCATTCGGCTGTTAACCGAACGGTCGTAGGTTCGAGTCCTACCTGCGGAGCCATTATGGGGAAGTACTCAAGAGGCTGAAGAGGCGCCCCTGCTAAGGGTGTAGGTCGGGTAACCGGCGCGAGGGTTCAAATCCCTCCTTCTCCGCCATATTTTAGGCCCATTGGTCAAGCGGTTAAGACACCGCCCTTTCACGGCGGTAACACGGGTTCGAATCCCGTATGGGTCATATATTTTTAGGTCCCGTGGTGTAGCGGTTAACATGCCTGCCTGTCACGCAGGAGATCGCGGGTTCGATTCCCGTCGGGACCGCCATTAAAATATATATTGGGCTATAGCCAAGCGGTAAGGCATCGCACTTTGACTGCGACATGCGTTGGTTCGAATCCAGCTAGCCCAGCCATTTTATTTCGAGCCATTAGCTCAGTTGGTAGAGCATCTGACTTTTAATCAGAGGGTCGGAGGTTCGAGTCCTCCATG
This sequence comes from Robertmurraya mangrovi, assembly GCF_034427655.1. Lineage (NCBI taxonomy): Bacteria > Bacillati > Bacillota > Bacilli > Caryophanales > Bacillaceae > Robertmurraya > Robertmurraya mangrovi. The sequence goes on along the minus strand of NZ_JAXOFX010000029.1, from coordinate 763 downwards.
GCTCACTAAACTTTTTTGCGATAGCAAAAGAAGTTTCCTTTATTTATTAAGCGGGTGTGGCGGAATTGGCAGACGCACTAGACTTAGGATCTAGCGCCGCAAGGCGTGGGGGTTCGACTCCCTTCACCCGCACCAATAATTTCCACTTGAGTAATTACAACTAGATTTGTTAAGATATAATTCTGCTGTTATTAAAACGCGGTCGTGGCGGAATGGCAGACGCGCTAGGTTGAGGGCCTAGTGGGGGCAACCCCGTGGAGGTTCAAGTCCTCTCGGCCGCACCATAGATTCTCATATGATTTTTATTGCGCCCGTAGCTCAATTGGATAGAGCGTCTGACTACGGATCAGAAGGTTATGGGTTCGACTCCTTTCGGGCGCGCCATTATAATATCGGGGAGTAGCTCAGCTTGGTAGAGCACTTGGTTTGGGACCAAGGGGTCGCAGGTTCGAATCCTGTCTTCCCGACCAGTCATACTAAATTAAATATGCGGGTGTAGTTTAATGGTAAAACCTCAGCCTTCCAAGCTGATGTCGTGGGTTCGATTCCCATCACCCGCTCCAAATAAAACCTATTGTTCTTTGAAAACTGAACGAATCATACGTCAACGTTAATCTATTATTATTTTTAAGAGCTAATCTTACTCTTTATTGGAGAGTTTGATCCTGGCTCAGGACGAACGCTGGCGGCGTGCCTAATACATGCAAGTCGAGCGAAGTTTTAAAAGCTTGCTTTTGAAACTTAGCGGCGGACGGGTGAGTAA
>NZ_JAXOFX010000028.1:0-36086 GCF_034427655.1 Robertmurraya mangrovi | reverse complement strand
ATAGCTTAACTTAGTAAAGAAGCCGAATATAGCTTCTCTTATTAAAGATGCCTAAAAACAACCTATATACCAATGTTGAGTGGGGGCCTTGACAGTTTCGTTCATATCAGGAGGCTCGACTTCCTCCTCGCGGAAAGCAAGTGCCTGGACCGGAAATCAACGGACAATGAGTATGCAGCCAAATAATTTTCAGAACAAACTTTTACTTGTGGATAATTTAAAAATTCACATTATTCTAATTTGTGGATAAATTTTAGAAAAAATTGATTTTATAGATTTATAAAGTAGGAAAAAAAGAGTATGATAGAGTTAATAGACAACTAGGAAATTGGTCGCGAGGTGTTGAAATGAAAACCTATAGAATAGCTTGGTTTGCGTTGGTTGAAGATGATTCCGTTCTTGAGGGAAGAAGTCTTATTAATGCTAAGAATCAGGAGAAAGCTTTACAAGATTTTTATGGACAGAAAACGAGTGAGTATCGCTTAAAACCACATATGATTACCGTTCAATCCATCACGGAATTACAGCTAGTTGCGGCTAGTGAAGAGAGCAGTTCTTAAACAGAGCTGCTTTTTATTTTTACTCATAATCAGAGAGATAGTTGAAACAAGATTCAAACAACAGACTTGTGCACATACTTATCCACATGAATGTGGATAATGTGGATAAAGAGTAAGTGAGGTTGTTATGTATGTCATTTAGCCTACTTATGGTTGTGAATAAAAATTAAGGGTTTTTCGCCTTAAAAATGTGGATAGTGTTAATAAGTCTGTGTATATGTATGTGAAATAGGGTTTTTATATGTGGATAAGTTTGTAGATAACTTTTTTAACTTCTGGGTAGCAATCGAACATTAGCAATATTGATTACTGATTATGATGATAAGAAGAGACTCCCTCTAGAAAGAGGGAGTAAGTCACTTACTTACGATTTTTTGCACGCTCATCAGCGGCTTTTGAACGTGCCATTGCTTCTAAATCCTCGTGGTCAGCAAGATCTCTATCAAATTCAACATCAATACCATCCGATTTCATATTTTTAGGAACTTGAGGAAGTGATGCTTTGTTACGATCTCTAGTTTTATGTCCATGTGCGCGTCCCATAGTAAATTCCCCTTTCAAAAGAAAAAGTACGGAAAACAAAAGTGTTTCCGTACTTATCTTTTACTTCATGAAACGGTGTTATGAATGGTAAAGTTTTAATGTCTAGAATTTTTCGGTACAAATCCACCAGCACGATCTGCCATCTTAAATTCACGAGAATAAGTTACTTCTTGCATACTTGATAAAGTACTTTTAGACTTATCTTTTTTCTTCTTATCACTCATTTTAAAACATCCTTTCATAAAGAGATTCAGTTCATATTCTCTATATTTACCTTTTAAGAAAGGATGCATACTTCTATTTTCCATAAATATTGCTTAATGCTGTCTCTAGTTCGGGGAATTGAAAGTGATATCCTGCTTCTAACAGTTTATTCGGAAGAACTTTTTGACCTTCTAATACTAATGTACTCATTTCACCTAGAAGTAATTTTAGGGCGAAACTTGGAGCAGGAATCCAATGAGGGCGATTTAACACCGTCCCTAATGTCTTGCCAAACTCTTTCATTGTGAGTGGTTTAGGAGCAGTAAAGTTTACAGGGCCTATCAAATTTTCGTTTTCTAGTGCAAAGAGGATTCCTTGAATGACATCCTTTAAATGAATCCAGGATACCCATTGTTCACCCGAACCAACAGTACCACCGGCAAATAATTGATAAGGGAGAGCGATTCTTGGCAAGGCGCCTTCATTCTTATCCAAAATAATCCCAAAACGACAGAAAACCGTTCGAACATTGTGCTGTGCTGCTTCTGCTGCCTTTTGTTCCCATGCTTTTACAGTAGTTGCAAGAAAGTCATTTCCTTGTGAAGGCGATGTCTCAGTAAACGTATTGTTTAAAGATGTTCCGTAGTATCCAACAGCACTAGCATTGATAAGTACCTTTGGTGTTATAGCTAAGTTTTTAATGATTTTAAGTATTTCTTCCGTCGCTCGGATACGACTGTTCAGAATCCTATTCTTTCTCTCCTCGGTCCAACGTCCACTATTGATGGATTCTCCAGCCAGGTTAATAATAGCGTCGATTTCTCTTAAGTCTTTTGCTGGGTGATCTCCATCATTTAGCCACTTAATATAGGATACGTTTTTACTGTTACTTTCCTTCTTTTTCCGAGTCAAAATGAAAACCTCATGACCTTGTTTAACTAACTCTCCTGTTAAGGATTCTCCAACAAAACCTGTACCACCAGCTATAGCTACCCTCATTTTTATCCCTCCTACATGTAGACTCTCTTACCTATATTTTACGCGTTAATGACTAAAAAACCTTATTTAAATAGGCTCTTTTCTAAAACTTTGTTGCTTCTCACATATATAAATTTACCTATAAAGTATACATGATATATTGGGCCAAAAAGGATATCAGTTTTAGAAAAAGCCTTACCATCTAAATTTGTAGCACTCTTTAACTATAAAGGGTAAAAATCGGCTTTTGGATTTTTACAAATAACAACAATCATTAAGAAAACAGCCTTTAAATGTGTTACAGTAAGAATAGGGGTGAGAAAGATGGCTATTATAACGAAAATCACCGTTCAAAAGCTAAAAAAGGATCGTTACAACATTTTCTTAGATTACGGTAAAGGTGAGGAATATGCTTTTAGCGTGGATGAAGATGTATTAATAAAAAATAATCTTAAAAAGGGCTTAGAACTAGACGAGCTTTTTTTATCAGAAATAACTTACCAGGATGATATTAGAAAGGCTTATAATCAGTCCATTCAGTATTTATCTCGCATGATGCGTACGGAGAAAGAGATTCGAACATTTCTAAGAGGAAAAGAGCTACCTGAACCAGTTATTCAAGAGGTTATTCATAAATTGTACGAATATAAGTTTCTAAATGATGAGGACTATGCTTATTCTTATGTTAGAACACAGATGAATACATCAGATAAAGGGATAGATTTAATCAAAAGAGAGCTCAGGGAAAAAGGTGTACAAGACCAGCTGATTGAAAAAGCAATAGGAGAGTACCCTGTCGAAGCTCAAATTGAAACAGCTAAAAAGCTTTGTGAGAAATATGTTCAAAAGTATAATCGTGATTCGGATAGGGTTATTAAGCAGAAGTTAGAGCAAATGCTACTTCGAAAGGGCTATCATTCACATATTATTAATATAGCAATGGAAGAAGTAGAAATTGAAAAAGAACAAGATGAAGAAATGGCGGCATTGATTTACCAAGGTGAAAAGCTTCAGAGAAAATATAGTAAGTTCACAGGATATGAATACGAGCAGAAAATGAAGCAAGCACTCTACCGGAAAGGCTTTTCAATTGATTTAATTGAAAGATTTTTAAGGGACCAAGAAGACATATAGAATTAGATGTTGGCTCTAATTCTATATGTATGAACATTAGCTCTCAATAATAATGGTATCTTCATCTCTTCTAGTAAAAATCTGTTCTGCCACATGTTTAGCAGATTTTAAACGAGACTTATCTTTAATATGTTCCGAATCATCCCAAAAAGGTGTATCCATCCCACCCATGTAAACGGCCTGTATCCGAATATTTGTATCAGCAAATTCTTTTTGGAGACTTTCACTAAATCCTCGAACAGCAAATTTACTCGCCACATAAACGGATTCATTTACCTTACCTTTTAAACCTGCAGTCGATATGATATTCATGACAAAACCATCATTTTGATTTCTTAGAGTCTTAATCACTGCTTGAGTCATAAATATGGTTCCTAAAACGTTTGTCCGAAGCATTTCTTCAATTTCTTTTGGAGGTAACTCCTCAAAAGCACCAAAATAACCCACACCAGCATTATTAATGATTCCATACAAATGGTTTGAAGTGAATAAACTGCTCAACTTCTCATTTATATCATTTAAATCAGTAATATCTAACGAGAGAGTGACAGCTTGACCATTAACTGCTTCAATCTCTCTTTTAACTAAGTCAAGCTTCTCCTGAGTTCGCCCAACAAGGATAATCTGAAAACCCTTCTGTCCATAAAGCAATGCAAGTTCCCTACCTAACCCAGAACCGGCACCAGTTATGATAATTGATTTCATCGTGGTTATCCTTTCTTTATTTCTAAGTTTTAATTTTATATAATGAATAAATAAAAAAGTAAAGGCTCTTTTTCTAAGTATTGTTGCTTTTGACCAAGTTTAAATCACTGAGTGGATTGTAGCGGAAGGCACTTGACTCCTACGGGAAATAGAGGAAAGGTCGAGACCCCACAGACGGCACGTCGAGGAGGCTCGACTTCCTCCCCGTGGAAAGCTAGTGCCTGGAGCGGAAAGGAACGGGCGAACTTACAAAAACAACACTTTTTTAGAAAAGCCAACCTTAGTACAATATTGAAGTAAATCTTATGAGGTGGAATTATGCAAGAAAAAAGATATAGTGATATGTCTGCATATGAGCTACAGCAGGAAATATCGCAATTAAATGAAAAAGCAAGAAAAGCTGAACAAATGGGAATGGTAAATGAGTACGCTGTACTAGAAAGAAAAGCAATAATGGCAAAAGCTTACTTACTCAATCCACAAGACTTTAAACCTGGCGAGATCTATGAAATAGAAGGGGACCCAGGATCCTATTTCAAAATAGATTATTTAAATGGCGTCTTCGCTTGGGGATTTAGATTAAGCGGTAAACAACAAGAAGAAGCTTTACCCATTTCTATGTTAAAAAAGTAATATGTAAAATATCATCATTCCAGTGAACCTAAAGCAAAAATGCCCTAGGCCACTGGTTGGTGCTAATTTAAGTAAGAAACTTTACACAGAGTCGTTTTCACGTTCATTTGAGGCTCTCATGCGTTCCTGTGGTTGAGTATTGATTGTCCCGTCTGCTCTTCTAGAAGCATACTCAGACTTTGCTCGGGGTTCACCTTCTAATCTATTCTCACCTGGTAATGGGAAACCATGTGCTTTGTTACGGACCATCAGTGAAAACCTCCTTAAATATAGATGAGAAAAAACGTGATCCAATCACGTAATAATATTATTTGCTCCTTTGTTCCATTTAATAATAAAATTAATAATTGGTAATGAGGTGAACAGTATGAATGAATACCAAAAGAATCTAATTGAACTTCTCCTAGAAAAAAATAGATTCTTATCCTTTAGTCAAGCCCAAACTTGGGTAGAACTTTTATGGGATGATTTTGAAACAACCTATGCAAAAGCAGGTCGACAATATAGAGGTAGTGAAATGACCGAAAAGATCGTCCGACAATGGGTGGAACATTACGGAGATAAGCTTCACGAGTTTGTTACGAATAACCCGAAATATAAGCATTTATTAGAGCAAGATCCCAATAAATTAAACTAGGGGGCATATGGTTGCCCCCTAGTTAACTTGGTAAAATATCTAATTTTTTTCTCAGTTTTTCCTCACTAAAAATCCACCCAGTATACGAGGACAGAATATTAAGGTCACGGTCTAACTGAACAACAGCCACAAAAGGATAATGACCGTTACTTCTGTATCTTAAATCAATAAATCGTACTTCATAAAAATCCTCATAATCATCAATCTCCCAGCGATAAACCGGTGAAAAGGATAAAAAGGCCGATAAGTTTTTGTCTTTTTTTGCTGCCTTTAAAACAGGAGTTTCTGGGACCGGAACCCTTTTGAATTGATCTAGAATCCTTACTTTATTATTATTAGCTCTTCCCACAAAGAATTGATTAGGATTCATAACAGCTATTCTCCATTGATGAAACTTCATGGTTGGAGCAATGATGATTTCAGTAGCATCGGGAATTAATTTCTTTACAGCTCTTAAGACTGCTTTTTGTGTGAGATATCGGTAAATGTAATATCCAATTAAGATAATATAAATGGCTAAGAAGGTATAACCTGGGTGTCCTCCAAAAGCCCAAATGACAATTCCAACAACATGAATCCCGAAAATATATGGATCAAATGTGTTAATTATACCTAATGCGACCCATTTCGACGAAAAAGGTCGGAGTGCTTGTGTACCGTAAGCATTGAATATGTCGACAAAAACATGAAGGAAAACAGCAACAAATGTCCAAATCCATAGATGGAGTAAATTTGCGTCAGGAAAGAAAGGATAGATAACCGCAACTATACCTAGCGGCCAAAGCAAAACAGCAGGAATCGAATGAGTAATACCGCGGTGATTTCTAATATAAACGGCATTATTTCGTAATTTTAAAACCGTATCAATATCAGGGGCTTGAGAACCAACAAGAGTTGCAATCATTACACTAGTTACTGTAGCTGGGCTACTAGCCACAACTGGATCAAGTGTAGCCAATCCTCCGAGCGCTAACCCCATAACTACGTGAGTACCTGTATCCAAAAGGAAAGTACCTCCTTTGTAGGTAAAAATTAATTCTCTTTCTATATTAATTTTAACAACAAAATACTTGTAAAAGTAGGCTTAAATGTATATTTTTAAGGAGTTGTATTACAAATGAAACAAAATGTTCAAATGATTTTAAGATATGAAATAAAAACACCCTTTTTAGAACAATACCAAGAAGTAATGAAAGAGATTACAAAGATGCTACCTACATTTGAAGCAAATGGCTTTCAATTGAATCAATCGAACCATAACCCTAATCAAGTAATTGAAAAGATTAATTTGCCTACTGTAGCCCATTATTATGCCCTAAAGAAACTCCGTAAATCAAACAAACACAATGTCTTCGGAATTTTAGATCAAATGATTTCCGGCGGACTCAGTGAAATGGAGTGCTGGGCTTTAAAGACCAAAATGTAAGATCCTGAGCTTTAAAGAAGTTCTTTTATTATATTCCCTAATAAGCATATGTTTAACACCTTGGAGGAACAAAATGACTCAAGCATTAAAAAATCTACCTCAAATAAATAAAGAAAATTTTCAAAAGGATTTAATTGGTTGGTTTGAAGTAGAACAAAGAATTTTACCTTGGAGGCAAGACCAGGACCCTTATAAAGTTTGGGTTTCAGAAATCATGCTTCAACAAACGAGGGTAGATACAGTAATCCCATATTTTAATCGTTTTGTTGAGGAATTTCCAACCATTGAGGCTCTTTCTGAAGCGGATGAAGATAAAGTTTTGAAGGCTTGGGAAGGTTTAGGATACTACTCCCGTGTTCGAAATCTTCAAGCAGCGGTAAGAGAAGTCCACGAGAAATATGAAGGTAAAGTACCGGACAATCTTAAAGAAATATCAGCCTTAAAAGGGGTTGGGCCATATACGGCAGGAGCTGTTCTTTCTATAGCTTATGGTGTGCCTGAACCAGCAGTTGATGGAAACGTTATGAGAGTTTTCTCCCGTATCTTGTCCATTTGGGAGGATATTGCGAAAGTGTCTACGAGGAAAATCTTTGAAGAGGCAGTAAGAGAATTAATTTCTCATGAAAATCCTTCTTATTTCAACCAAGCGTTAATGGAATTAGGTGCTTTAATTTGTACACCAACCTCACCATCTTGTTTACTATGTCCCGTTAGAGAGCATTGTCATGCCTTTCATGAAGGGACACAGCATGAATTGCCTATAAAAACAAAGAACAAAAAACAGAAAGCTGTACAGCTAGCAGCAGTAGTGATTAAAGATGAAAAAGGTCGAACGGTTATTCACAAAAGACCTGAAAGTGGACTACTAGCTAATATGTGGGAGTTTCCAAACATGGAAATTAATCTCCCGTTTATAGATGAAAGAGAACAACTGAAAAGTTTCTTAAGTGAAACGTATGATTTAGAAGTGGAAACAGGGGATATGGTTGGAAAAATAGAGCATGTTTTCTCACACCTAATCTGGAACATTAATGTATATGAAGCGAAGTTAAAAAGAGTGCCTCAAGAAATGAATGAAATAAGAATAGTAACTAAAGGGGAAATAGCTGAGTATGCTTTTCCAGTCTCCCATCAAAAGATGTTAAAACAGTTTGTATTTAGCGAAGAATGAAAAACTAGTCGCACTTATTTATAGGTGCGACTTAAATATTTTTCCTGAAAATCAGTCATAGCTGACCCTTGTCCCATGAGTCCAATCAGCTTCTTGTCTTTTTAATCCGCCACGACTTTCAATTTCCTCAATAATTTCACGATGAATCGTCTGACCTTCAACATTTAAATAAGGTACCATCTGTTGAAGGGTATGATGGAAAAAGGCAAGTTCGCTTTTCTTCCATTCGGTTTTTGGAATCATGGATAATTCTGTCATATCTCTACCTACATACATAATCATTCTTCCTTTCAAGAAAGTTTAAAATCAAAGTACAATAGGGTTCTAATAAAGCTAGTGTTCATATCTCCGTTGCTTTATATTCATGAAAAAAGCTAAAATGAATATAGATGTCTTTTTTTAACTATACATAACAGGAATAAATTAGAGATAGGGGTAAAGTACATGTCACAAAAAGTAGCACTAGTAACAGGAAGTAGTCGGGGAATTGGACGAGCTACTGCTCTTCGTTTGGCAGAGCAAGGATATGATATCGTTATTAATTATGCTAGAAGTAAGAAAGCAGCACTAGATACAGCTGCTGAAATAGAAGCTTTAGGTAGGAAGGCTCTTGTTGTAAAGGCGAATGTTGGAGATGTAGAAAAAATAAAAATCATGTTTGAAGAGATAAACGAACATTTTGGAAGATTAGATATATTTGTAAGTAATGCTGCTTCTGGTGTATTAAGACCAATCATGGAACTGGAAGAATCGCATTGGGATTGGACAATGAACATTAACAGCAAAGCATTATTATTTTGTGCCCAAGAAGCTGCAAAGCTAATGGAGAAAAATGGTGGAGGAAAAATCGTAAGTATCAGTTCTCTAGGTGCCATCCGATATTTAGAAAATTACACAACAGTTGGAGTATCTAAAGCTGCCATTGAAGCTTTAACTCGATACTTAGCGGTTGAGCTAGCTCCTAAAAATATTGTTGTTAATGCAGTATCCGGTGGAGCAGTTGATACAGAAGCACTAAAACATTTTCCAAACCGAGAAGAACTATTAGCGGAGGCAAGAACTAAAACGCCTGCTGGGAAAATGGTTGAAATTGAAGATATGGTGAATACCGTTATGTTTTTACTAAGTGAGGATGCTAGTATGATTAGGGGGCAGACCATTATTGTTGATGGTGGGATTTCTCTTTTAGTCTAAAGAAGTCTTGTGGGAAGTACCCTCTTTGAAATCCAAACTGATTTTGGTTGTTTTTTCCATAAAAAATATGGATAGTCCCTCTCATGCTTGGTTAAATTAATGAGCGTGGAGGTGATTACACAATGGCAAACAGACAAGGTCAAACTCAATCTGGTACTAACATCCAAGAGGTTAGACAACAAAACGCTCAATCTGCTGGTGGACAAGGTCAGCAAGGTCAATTCGGTACAGAATTTGCTAGCGAGACTAACGCTCAAGAGGTTAGACAACAAAACCAACAAGCTGAAGCTCGTAAAGGGCAAAACTCTAGCCGTCAATTCTAATTAGAATTTTATTTAGAAGACACTCTTACAATCGAAAGAGTGTCTTCTTTCTGTGTGCGACTCTATACATAAACTTGAAGAATTTATTTAATTAGCTCTCTTATTCGACAAAAGTTCCTTAGAACCTACAGAAGTAGTCAAAGGGAAGTCCGGCGTTTCAGGAGAATTATATATGTAGAGAAAGGCTTTTTTCTGTTTAAATTACCTTTTATGAATGGCTGAAAAGGGCCTATACAAAAAATCAGTAGGACGGTGACCTGATGGAGAATTTTAACCGTTTAGTTAGTAGTCAATTAGAAACAATGGATAAATTACTATATTTACAGGCTGAGCTTGAGCGTTGTCAAGAAATTGAAAGAGAATTAAAACGCCTACAAAAGGAAACCAATCTCGATAGTATACAAAAAGAAATTGCAAGCATGAAGCAGCAACTTCAAGAAATTCACCGTATTTTTGAACTGCAAACAGAGGAAGTGATCAGGTCCTATCAAGAAGTAGGGGTTACTTGCTAAAAGGTATCATTAAAAGTAGAAGATTGACCAATTATATACAAGTTTTATAAAATATCTACCGAGTCATTGAGAAAATCAATGGCTCTTTGTTTTAAATTCTTTGTATAAACGTTATAATAGTATAAAATAGGAAAAGTTCTTAATTTGTACTAGTAAAATTTGTATGGACAAGCATCTACGTGAATAATGAATGTTATGTAGCCTATGGGGAGAAGACTAGTAGAAATTATATAGTTCGGAAAAATTGAAAGTAGGGAGAATAACAATGGGCGTACCCATGGAAGGTGAACAAATACAAATACATAGTTATAAACACAATGGGCACATCCATCGCGTCTGGGACGAAACGACTGTACTAAAAGGGACGCAAAGTCTAGTAATTGGTGGAAACGATCGAACGATAGTAACGGAATCAGATGGGAGAACCTGGATAACAAGGGAGCCCGCTATCTGCTATTTTCATTCTCAATATTGGTTTAATATCATTGGCATGATTCGAGAAGATGGTGTTTATTACTACTGTAATATCAGCTCTCCGTTTATTTTTGATGGAGAAGCTTTAAAGTACATAGATTATGACTTAGATATTAAAGTATTTCCAGATATGACCTTCAATCTTTTAGATGAAGATGAGTATGAACGACACAGTAAAGAGATGGGCTACCCTGTCGTAATCGATCAAATATTAAAATCAAATGTTGAAAAATTAATTCGATGGATACGCCAAAGAAAAGGCCCTTTTGCACCTGATTTTATTGATATATGGTACGAACGTTACCTAACCTACAGACGCTAAGAATGGACAAGATGCCTGAAAGAAACGCCTGTTGACATTGTCTCAACAGGTTTTTATCTGTTTAATTTGGGAATTTTAAATGGGGAATAGAAAACCGAATAATCGAAAGTTTTAGCTTTCGCGGATAAAAGAAAATAAACGCGGATATATCAGGATTCCGCGGATAAAAGAAAATAAACGCGGATATATCAGGATTATCGCGGATAAAAGGAAATAAACGCGGATATATCAGGATTCCGCGGATAAAAGCAAATAAACGCGGATATATCTGATTATCGCGGATAAAAGGAAATAAACGCGGATATATCAGGATTATCGCGGATAAAAGGAAATAAACGCGGATATATCAAGATTATCGCGGATAAAAGAAAATAAGCGCGGATATATCATCATTATCGCGGATAAAAGAAAATAAGCGCGGATAAATCAAATCTATCGCGGATATTCGCAAATTTAATGGACTCATCTAGATAAAAATAGTAGGATAACCTATTAAATAGACGGGAAATAAAGGAGGGAGAAGCTTGGATAGTATACGTAGGTATTTTGAGTTTGTAAAACCATATAAATTTCAAATTATAGGGACTATTTTTATTGGTATTATAAAATTTGTTATTCCTTTATTAATTCCATTGTTAATAAAATATATATTAGACGATATTGTCGGTAACACTGCTTTATCGGTTGACGAAAAAACAGAACAGCTGTTTTTTATAATGCTCATTATGGTTGTTGTGTTTATCATTGCGCGTCCGCCTATTGAGTATTATAGGCAGTACTTTGCTCAATGGACAGCTAGTAAAATTTTATACGATATTCGAGACCGATTATATACCCATATCCAAAAGCTGAGCTTTAAGTATTACTCGAACACTAAAACGGGTGAAGTGATTTCAAGGGTCATTAATGATGTAGAGCAAACGAAGACCTTTGTTATTACAGGTTTAATGAATCTTTGGCTTGATATAGCTACTATTATAATCGCTGTTTTAATTATGATGACGATGGATGTAACATTAACCATTGTGTCACTTGTGCTATTTCCGTTCTACGCTTTTTCAGTTAAGTACTTTTTTGGAAACTTAAGGACCTTAACAAGAGTCCGTTCTCAAGCATTAGCAGAGGTTCAAAGTTTCCTACATGAGCGGGTTCAAGGGATGCCAGTAGTTAAAAGCTTTGCAATAGAAGATTATGAACAAGAAAGATTCGATAAACAAAACAAGAACTTTTTAATAAAAGCCTTAGATCATACTAAATGGAACGCAAAAGCATTTGCGGTTGTAAATACGATAACCGATATTGCTCCATTATTAGTAATTGGTTATTCAGGATACCAAGTAATACAAGAGAATTTATCAATCGGGGAAATGGCTGCTTTCATCGCCTATATCGACCGACTTTATAATCCGTTAAGACGTTTGGTTAACTCTTCAACCACACTTACTCAATCCATTGCTTCGATGGACCGGGTATTTGAATTAATTGATGAAAAATACGATATAGACGACCAACCTAATGCGATTGAGTGTAAAAATGTAAAAGGGCATATAGAATTTAAGGATGTCAGTTTCTCTTATAATCAAGATGAAGAATTAGTCTTAAAACATGTGTCTCTCGATGTAAAAGCGGGAGAGACCATTGCTCTAGTGGGAATGAGTGGGGGAGGGAAATCCTCTCTAGTAAGTTTGATTCCTAGATTTTATGACGTTACACAAGGACAAATTTTATTAGACAATCAAGATATTCGTACTTTTAAAGTCCGTTCATTACGAGACAAGATAGGGATGGTTTTACAAGACAATATTCTTTTTAGTGAGTCTGTGAAAGCCAATATCTTACTAGGAAAACCGGAAGCTTCAGATGAAGAAGTGTTTGAAGCAGCAAAAGCAGCAAATGCTCATGAATTCATTATGAATCTACCTGATGGCTATGATACAAAGGTAGGGGAAAGAGGAGTCAAACTTTCTGGTGGACAGAAACAAAGGGTTGCTATTGCAAGGGTATTTATTAAAAATCCTCCAATATTAGTACTCGATGAAGCTACTTCTGCACTAGATCTAGAAAGTGAACACTTAATTCAAGAAGCATTAGAAAAGCTAGCAAAGGAACGTACAACCTTTATAGTAGCTCACCGATTATCCACCATTACACATGCCGACCGTATTGTTCTAATTGAAAATGGGGAAATCGTTGAAATAGGGTCACATGAGGACTTAATGAGTAAACAAGGTAATTACTACAAACTTTTTCAAATTCAACAATTGGAGCATTAAAACAAAGAAAGGAGCTTTCACTGAGAAAGCTCCTTTTCTGCGTCTAATAATTTGAAGTTAATGTTGCGTAATCAACAGCACCATTTTCTAGTAAGTGGCAAGCTGCTGAGTGCTCTTTACCAGGTAATGTGTGTAATTTAGGCTCCTCGCTTGAGCAACGCTCCATTGCGAATGGACAACGTGTATGGAAGCGACAACCTTTAGGTGGATCGATTGGTGAAGGAACGTCACCTTTTAAGATAATGCGTTCTTTCTTTTCCTCAATATTTGTACTTGGTATAGCTGATAGCAGAGCTCTAGTGTATGGATGTTGTGGATTTTCAAACAATGATTGCTTGTCTCCAATTTCAACTATTTTCCCTAGGTACATAACAATAATTCGGTCAGAGATATGTCTTACTACTCCAAGGTCATGCGAGATAAATAAATAAGTTAACTGGAACTTACGTTGAAGATCCTTTAACAAATTTAATACCTGTGCTTGAATTGAAACGTCCAGTGCAGAAACAGCTTCATCACAAATAACAAGCTTTGGATTTACTGATAGTGCACGAGCAATACCAACACGTTGACGTTGCCCACCACTAAATTCATGAGGGTGACGGTCAATTTGATGCGCACCAATTCCTACTGTTTCAAGTAGTTCAACAATCTTTTTACGTCTATCTCTAGCTGGAACGACTTTTTGAATTTCAAGTGCTTCTTCTAAAATCTGACTAACCGTTTGACGTGGATTTAATGAAGCATATGGATCTTGGAAAATAATTTGTAAATCTTTACGTTTCTTACGCATTTTTGATTTATTTAAGGCTAATAAGTTTTCACCATCAAAATTAATTTCACCAGAAGTAGGCTCATCAAGACGCAAGATAGCTCTACCTGTAGTGGATTTACCACAACCAGATTCTCCTACGATACTTACTGTTTCACCTTCGTAAACGTTAAAACTAACATCATCAACGGCTTTAACGTGATTAACTGTACGACCTAGTAGACCACCTTTGATGGGGAAGTATTGCTTAAGGTTCTTAACTTCTAATAATGTTTTTTTACTCATTGCCTACCGCAACCTCCTCTTGTTTATCCCATTTATCTGTGTGAATCCAGCAACGAACTTGATCGCCATCTTCAGCAGTTTCGAGTGTAGGTAATTCTTCATGACAGATTGCTCTTGCATGTGGACAGCGTGGAGCAAATCTACAACCTTTAGGTAAGTTAAATGGACTTGGGACAGAACCTTTAATTACCGATAAATCACCTTCATAATCTTGATCATGTCTAGGAACAGAGTTTAATAGACCAATAGTATAAGGATGTTTAGGATTGGTAAAAATAGTTTTAACATCTGCATATTCTACTACTTTACCACAATACATAACCGCTACTTTATCACACATCTCAGCAACAACACCAAGGTCATGGGTAATCATCATTAATGAAGTACCTAGTTCTTCTTGTAGCTTTTTAATTAACTCTAAAATTTGAGCCTGAATCGTAACGTCTAGAGCTGTTGTTGGCTCATCCGCGATCAATAGTTCAGGATTACATGCTAATGCAATGGCAATCATTACACGCTGACGCATACCACCTGATAACTCAAACGGATATTGCTTTGCGCGTTTTTCAGGAGAAGGGATACCAACTAGTTTTAACATTTCTACAGCTTTAACCCATGCATCTCTTTTATTTAACTTTTGGTGAATGCGAACGGACTCAGCAATTTGCTCACCACAAGTAAGTGTAGGATTCAGGGAAGTCATTGGTTCTTGGAAAATCATTGAAATGTTATTTCCGCGAATGTTCATCATTTCTTTTTTGCTTTTATTTAACAGGTTTTCACCTTTGAAAATGATTTCTCCACCAACTACTTTACCAACAGGCTCTTGTAAAAGACGAAGGATTGAAAGGGATGTAATACTTTTTCCAGAACCAGATTCACCTACAATCCCGATTGTTTTTCCTTTTTCAATGGAAAAATCAACACCATCAACTGCTTTTACTTCACCTTCATCAGTAAAGAAAGAAGTACGTAGGTTTTTAACTTCAAGTATATTCTCAGTTTTAGTTAAACTCATTTTTTTTCACCGTCCTTAGTTCAAGTCAATACGTTTATTAATTAAACGGTACGTAATATCTACAAGGAAGTTTACTAGTACGAATAGTACCGCACACACTAGAATCGTTCCTTGTACCATAGGGAAGTCATGAGATTTAATAGAGTCAATAATTAAACGGCCTAAACCATTAATAGCGAAAACAGTTTCAGTAACGATTGCTCCACCTAATAAACCACCAAACTGTAAACCAACAACGGTAACAACAGGAATTAAAGCATTACGTAAAGCATGTTTATAGATTACTAATTTATCGCTTACACCTTTTGCGTAAGCTGTACGAATATAGTCTTGGTTAATAACTTCAAGCATACTTGAACGAGTCATACGTGCAATGATAGCAGCTCCACCTGTTCCTAAAGTAACTACAGGTAGGATCACGTGCTGCCATGTACCCCAACCAGCAACTGGTACCCATCCTAAATTTACAGAGAAGAAGTAAATTAACATGATCCCAAGCCAGAAGTTTGGCATAGATAGACCAAATAGAGCCACAATCATGATCGATACATCAGCGAAAGTATATTTTCTTGTAGCTGAGATAATTCCAGCAATTAGACCAATTAGTACAGATAAGGCTGTACCTAATGTAGCTAACTGAACAGTAATCCAGAAACGATCAGTAAAGATTTCGGTAGCAACATCACGTTTTGTTCTAATGGAAGTACCTAAATCACCTTGGACAGCGTTTACAACGTAACGAATATATTGTTCATGTAAAGGATCATTTAATCCTAGGTTTTCACGCATTTGTTGTACTTGAGCTTCATCTGCATTTTCACCAGCCATAATCTGTGCAGGATCACCTGGAATCAAATGCATCATTAAAAATACCGCTAGTGTAACTCCTAGCATTACGGGAATCGTTTGAAATAATCTACGCAATATATATAGAAACATTTAGTTCACCATCCTTATATTATTTTTTTGCTTTAGGATCAAGTGCATCACGTAATCCATCACCGAATAAGTTGAATCCAATAACGACAATTAAAATGACAAATCCAGGGAATAGTGTAAGATGAGGTGCTTGTGATACGTAAGAGCGACCTTGAGCTAACATAGTTCCCCATTCAGGAGTAGGTGGTTGAGTACCCATTCCTAAGAATGATAGTGCTGCAGCAGTAATAATGGCTGAAGCAATATATAATGTTGCTTGGACAATAATAGGTGACACGATATTAGGGAGAATATGTTTAAAGATTATTCTCATGTCACTAGATCCCATAGCGCGAATGGCATCAATATATTCTAATTTTTTAACACTAAGAGTGGATCCACGTACAATACGTGCAAATGTCGGAATAGCAAAGAATGCAACGGCAAAAATTACATTGATTGTACTAGCTCCAAGAATACTAACGATTGCTAGAGCTAATAAAATTCCTGGGAATGCTAGTAATACATCACATATTCTCATAATTAACGTATCAATCCATCTACCATAATAACCAGAAACAATCCCCATAATGATACCAACGAATGCCCCGAGGACTGTAGACAGAATACCAACTGTTAGAGAGATTCTAGCACCGTAAAGAAGTCTGCTTAACATATCTCTACCTTTATCATCTGTTCCTAGCCAGTGTTCAGCGGAAGGTGTTTGTAGCTTTTTTGTAATTTCCATATGTGTAGGATCATGTGGTGCAATAACTGGAGCAAGTATTGCTAAGACAACAAAGATTAATACAATGATTGCCCCTGCAATAGCAGCTTTATTTTTTGCAAGTTTTTTATAAAAATTTAACCAACGAGCTGCTCTTGTGCTTCTCTCCTTAGCAGGAACAACTAGAGTGTCTTGCTGCTGTAGTTGTGGTTGTGACATATTTTTCATCCTTTCTAATTCTGTAATAATTTTAATAATTGTAACAATTTTTACACAGTTAGTTTCTATAATAGCTATTAAATAGAATTATTACAATAGTTTCAATAGTTATACTTTTATAGATTTACTCTGGAATTATATTAATATAGTAGAAAAATGGAGTCGGATTGAGAAAAAATGCAGTTATTCAAATAAAAATGGAGTTATATGTTATTTTATAATATTAAAATATTTTAGGTTTTTTTTGTCGATTTAAGTAAATGAAGCTTAGTATCTTCTACTAATATGTATTGGCAAATCATGGTTGGATTACTAATGTAACAATAATATTACTGAAAAATTACAAAGTTAACAAAAATAACACTTTTTTTAAAAAAGACACTTGTAAGTTTCTAATTTTTCGACTATTATAAAAATTGCATGGTACATACACATGTAAAAACTACCAAATAAAAGGGGGAAAATACAAATGAAAGCAAGAAAGAATATTTTTCTAATGCTTGTACTTTCGATTGTTCTTGCATTAGCTGCTTGTAGCGGTCAAAGTAGTGCTCCTAAGAACGAAGATAAGCCTTCAGATTCTGGAGAGTCTAAAGAAGAAGGTAAAAAAGGTGGACATCTTGTATTTGTAACTGGTGCAGATGCTCCTACACTTGATCCACACGGAACAAATGACACAGCAACTACAAATGCTACGTCACAAATTTTTGAAAGATTATTAGAATTCGATAAAGATGGAAAACCTGCTCCTGCACTTGCAAGTGAATTTACTCAAGTAGACGAACTTACTTGGACTTTCAAATTACGTGAAGGTGTAAAATTCCATGACGGAACTGATTTCAACGCTGAAGCTGTTAAAATCAACTTTGAGCGTGTGTTAGATCCTGAATTCGCATCTCCACGTGCATTCGTACTAAACATGATTGAGTCAATTACAGTGGATAGCGAATTTGCTTTAACGATTAAAACTAAATTCCCATTTGCTCCACTACCAAACCATTTATCACATAATGCTGGTTCTATTATTTCACCTGCTGCTATTCAAGCAGAAAAAGATGGCGGTAAAAAAGTTTCTGAAAACCCAATTGGTACTGGTCCATTCAAGTTAGACACTTGGAACACTGGTGCTGAAATCAAATTTGCTAAAAACGAAGAGTATTGGGGAGAGAAAGCTTCTGTTGATACTATGAGCTTTGTTGTAGTACCAGAGCAAGCTACTCGTGTTGCTATGATTGAAACTGGTGAAGCTCACGCTATGCTATTAGGACCTTCTGACGTTACTCGTGTAGAAGCTATGGCTGGTGTAACGCTTGACCGTGTTAAATCAACTCGTATGGACTATTTAGGTTTCAACTTAAAGAAAAAGCCATTTGACAACGTAAAAGTTCGTCAAGCTATCTCAATGGCTGTTAATAAAGATGATGTTGTAAACGGTGTATTAGATGGTCAAGGTATTATTGCTAAAGGGCCTCTTGCTCCAACTGTAAATGGTTATAGTGAAGATTTAACTCCACTTCCTTATGATGTTGAAGCAGCTAAGAAATTATTAGCTGAAGCTGGTTATGCTGATGGATTCAAAACAACGATCTGGGCTAACGAAGGAAGTAAAGAACGTGCTGATATCGCTGAATTAATTCAAGCTCAATTAGCTCCACTTGGAATTGATGTTTCTATCGAAATCATTGAGTGGGGTGCATTCTTAGAAAAATCTGCTGCTGGTGAGCATGAGATGCTAGTATTAGGTTGGACTACTGTAACTGGTGATGCTGACTATGGTTTATACGCTCCATACCACTCTTCAGCACATGGTTCAGCTGGTAACCGTTCATTCTACACTAACGCTAAAGTAGATGAGTTATTAGACAAAGCTCGTCAATCAACTGACCAAAACGAGCGTTTAGGAATGTACAAAGAAATTTCTCAAATCCTTATCGACGAAGCTCCACAAGTGTTCTTACAACACCAAGACTTCGTTCATGCAACAAATGGAATTGCTTCTGGATTCTTCGCTGACTTCAGTGGTACTCCATACTTTAAAAATGTAATGCTTAAGTAATTTTTACAATAAAAATACCCCTTTGGTAGTTGATCTACTGAAGGGGTATTTTTTGTTTATGGGGTAAGGATTTGTCGAAAAAACGATATCTGCTTAAATTCGATGATATGTTATGCGAAAACGATGATATATGAAAAAATTCGATGATATATTATGCGAAATCGATGATATCTGTATAAATTCAATGATAGATCATACAAAATCAATTGATAGATCATACAAAATCGATGATTTATGAATCCAAACGAGGATAACACTAATCTATATAGGTAAGAATCGAGCCTCGTATATATATATTTGTAGTTTTCTTGTCTGCAGCAAAAAAACAGCCTCACTCGGCTGTTTTCCTCTCATTATTCTTTAGCTGGTTCTTCAATTGTCACTTCATTTTCATCCTTATGGTAGGATAAAAAGCTCGTAATTAAAACGTCTAGGTGTTCAAGGTATTCATCATATTCAATAATAGCGGAGATGACTTGCATCGTGTGATAGTATGCTGATTCTTCATCCGCCTCATGATTTTTCTGATAGGCTAGGAATAATTTAAACAACTCTTTTCTGTTTAAACAGTAGTCATCCATTTGTTCAGAAGTTTTAATTTTACCAATAAATTTAAGCATAACTTGTTCATGACGATCCATTAAGTTATCTAAGTGTTGCTTAACATTGGTTTTAAATTCTTCAGGTAGTGTACTTAGTTCGTTTTCATAGCGATGCAGCCTTTTTAGTAGATCAAGAGCTCGTTTCGTAGTTGAAATCATTTGACGATATATAACGAGTTTTCTAGATTTAACAAGGTCACTCTTTTTAAAGTAATTTCTTTCTTCTTTATACATGATAAAAAGCTGGTCGAGCTTAATAGCAGTATCCTTTAGCTTTTCGATATCACTTTTTAAAGTATTGTGTTCGGATGCATGCCTAATATTAATACGAATCCATTTAGCGATTTCTTCAGTCATGTTCGAAATTTTATAATACAATTTATTTTCGTACTTCGGTGGTAAAAATACGAGGTTAACAATAAATGCTGAGAGTACCCCTAGCATAATGGTTGAAAACCTTATCAGAGAGAACTCTATAAACTGATCTCCCGATGTTTCCATGATGGCAATCACTGTTACAAGCGACAAGGGAATAGTATTCTCAATCTTAAGTTTTAGGTTGATTGTGATAACAATAATTCCTGCTAAACCAATAATCACGACATTGTGCCCGAGAATTAAAACAAATAATACAGCAATGATTGCTCCGATTAAATTACCTTGAACTTGTTCAATAACAGATAAATATGAACGGTAGATGGTAGGTTGAACAGCAAAGACTGCTGCAATTCCTGCGAATACAGGTGAGGGAAGTTCAAGTAATGTTGCAAGGTATAGGGCTAAAACTATTGCAATTCCCGTTTTTAAAATGCGGGCGCCTAACTTCATAAAAATATGGGTCCTTTCTCTATATGTATGAGCCTTCTTGTGTAAGAAAACCTACATATAAACATAATTGTAGTTTGTTGAACAATAATGTACTATACATGGATTAATTAATAAGTTCAAGGGATATTTATATGATTTTTTATTGATTTTATGCCACAAAAAGGATAAATTTATGTCAGTAATAAATTACCAAATGAGCTGATTAGTTAAAAACTTTAAGGAGAATATAACTTGAATAAAAAACTAGTTTTAGTAGAGGGGCTTCCGGGCTCTGGGAAAACAACAACGGCTACTATGGTTGAATCCGTTTTAAAAGAAATGGGTTTAACAACAGAACTTTACTTGGAGGGGAATTTAGATCACCCAGCTGACTATGAAGCTGTTGCGAGTTTTACAGAAGAAGAGTTTAATATTTTAAAAGAAGATTCAGCATATGCTAGTTTTTTCGAAAATAATGGGTCTTACTTTAGAGAAGGACCGTATTATTTAGTTAGATACTTGAAATTAAAAAATGAATATAAAGATGAATTTCCTTATGAACTACTTGAACGTTTAAGTAAGAATGATATTTACGAGTTACCTTTTGAACAAAATGAAGAAATCATTACAGCTAGTTGGAGAAATTTTGCCTCTAAGGCAGTAGAAGAAGAGAAGGTTTATATTTTTGAATGTTGTTTTATTCAAAATCCCGTTACGGTTGGAATGATTAAATATGGCTTACCTAAAGAGAAGTCTGTTCAATACGTGGAGCGATTACAAAAATCAGTAGAATCATTAAACCCATTACTCATCTATGTTCATCAGGACGATATTGAGTTTACTTTTTCAAAGGCGGTAGAGGAAAGGCCAAAGGAATGGTCTGATGGATTTATGCATTATTACACACAACAAGGATACGGAAAAAATCAAAATCTTGAAGGGTTCTCGGGAACGGTTGAGGTTTTAAAAGCTAGGAGGGAACTTGAGGGAGAAATAATCGACCAATTAAATATGCAGTCATTTGTGCTTAATAATACAAAATATAATAAAGACGAATCTACTAAACTTATAAGAGATGTACTAACAAAGTACTTTAGTTCTTAAGTTAAGAAAACGCTCAGTTCTGAAAAACTGAGCGTTTTCTGTCATTCTGTTGAAACGGAAGGATCGGCTTGTTCTTTAACTGGTACAACTTGAACAAAATGTTGTTCAACATCCTGTAATAGAAGGGCAAGCTGATTTGCTTCGTCAGATTGTCCTTGAGTTTTTAATAGATTAATGTAATTGCCTAATAGTTCGTTAATATCTGATTTGCCTTTCTCGCTTAGGGAGGTTAGGGAGACTTTAGCCCCTTTTGCAATTCTTTGTTGAAGTGCTTCTTTAGTTAGACCCATTTCAGGTTGGTGTCTTAAGTACACCACTCCACCCGTCATACCTGCACAAATCCATGGTCCAGGATCACCAAGAACTAAACCTCTACCGTTTGTCATGTATTCGAATGCAAAGCCTTTAATGTTAGCTCTTGAACCGATATTACCGGCTTCAATTTCAGGAAGAGGTTGTTTTAACTGTCCACCAATAATCATATCTGCACCTGATAAACGGATACCAGCACGAGCATCGGCATTGCCTTGAGCAATTAATAATCCATGCTGAGC
Source organism: Robertmurraya mangrovi (assembly GCF_034427655.1). Lineage (NCBI taxonomy): Bacteria > Bacillati > Bacillota > Bacilli > Caryophanales > Bacillaceae > Robertmurraya > Robertmurraya mangrovi. Next base: position 13,935 of record NZ_JAXOFX010000028.1, on the reverse strand, counting down.
ACCGTAACCGAAACCTTTCCCAACAGAACCGTTATAGAATTTGCCATCTTTTCCTGGAGATTTAAAAATCATAATCTGACCACCAAAAGATGTTTTACCTGTTCCGTCTTGTGCTCCACCGCTCACTTCAATATTAATTCCAGCACTGTTGTATGCGCCTAAACCGTTACCAGGGATTGACCCATCTTTATATTTTAGTTGAACAGGAGGTAGGCTTTTATAAGAGCCATCTAAGCGTCCGCGAACACGGTGACAAGAAACTCGACTTCCCAATACTCTTTGTTCAGAAGTAACACTTTGATACTCACGAGATTGATGAAGCTGATCAACACTTGCATCTAAATACTCTGCTCCAACAGCTAATTGTAATTGTTCTGCCTCAGTTGTAGCAGCTGCTTCTTGGTGATGCAGTTGTCCGATTTCAAGTGTTTTAAGAAGATAAGTTAAATCAAGCTGATTTTGTCCGTTTACTTGTTCAAGTAAGTCTGAACGGCCAACAATGTCTTGTAGATTTCTAAATCCTAGAGAGGCAGTAAGATTTTTTAGCTCATTACCAAAAGCCGTAAATAAGTTTACAATACCTTGAACAGCTAAGTCGTACTGTCTAGGAACAAATCTCCTTAGGCCATGCTCTTTTGCTTGAGCCTCAGAATCTATTTGAGTGGCGATTCCAACGTGACATGTATCTAGGTGGCATCCACGACAAGTCGTACAGCCAATGGCAACCATGGATAATGTTCCAAAGCCAACTCGATTCGCTCCTAATAACATAATTTTCATTACATCAAGAGCACTTTTCATTCCACCGTCAGCCCAAAGCTCAACAGAATCTCTTAGTCCAGCTTCTAACAGGGCATTATGGGCAGCTTTTACACCAATTTCTACTGGTAAACCAACATGTTGAAGGGCGTGGATTCTCGCAGCACCCGTTCCACCGTCAAACCCACTAAGTGTAATAATATCCGCACCAGCTTTTGCAATTCCTACTGCAATTGTCCCGATGTTAGGTACAACAGGCACTTTTACAGCTACTCTAGCTTTATCGTTAGCTGTTTTTAACTCATGAATCATTTGAGCCAAATCCTCAATCGAATAAATATCATGATTATTCGAAGGAGAGATTAAATCCGATCCAATCGTTGCATTACGTGCTTCAGCAATTTTCTCTGTTACTTTTGAGCCAGGAAGGTGACCTCCTTCACCAGGTTTTGCCCCTTGGCCAATCTTAATTTCCAGTAAGTTTGAAGAGTTTAAAAGTTCTGCGTTTACACCGAATCTACCTGAAGCCACTTGCTGACCGCGTGTTTTCGGATACTTGCCTAGCATATCTTTAATTTCGCCGCCTTCACCATTTAAACTAACCATATTCAATCGGTCAGCACCTTCAGCATAAGCTCTAAAAGCAATTTCATTTTGAGAGCCAAAGGACATGGAAGCAATGACAAAAGGTAAATCATGTTCACCGACACTGATATTCACTTCTAATGGTGAAACAGGTTTACTTGATTTCTTTAATCCAGTTAAATGACGGATGGTTGTTGGATTTTGTTCTTCCTGTTCGCTTATCTTTTCACCGTAAGCTTTATAATCTCCGGTTGACGCAACCTCACCAATTGCTTTCCAAATACGAGGGAAGAGGTTGAAGCTTTTTCCAACTCTTTCTTTATCGTTTTGGTAATCTAATGAGCGAGCAATACTATCTTCCTTCATGGATTCAAAATTATATGCTAGATGATTTGAGCCAAAGAAATTTACGATGTTTAATACATCAGAAACTTCCTCGTTTAGTCCAATTGAAGAAAATAATCTACCATAGCCACGAAGTTCATGAATTCCAATAGTAGAAATGACTTTTTCTAATCCTTTTGTAAGTGCAGAATATAGATTTAACAATGGTTTAGTTGAATCATCTAAAACGGTTAAGAACATGTAATAAGGACTAACTAAGTTAGCTCCAAGTCCTACAGATGTAATGATGTCATGTAACGAACGAATAGAAGCAGAACGTAGTAAAATAGAGCAATTTCTACGTAACTCTTCTTTTACTAAAGCTTGATCGACTGCCGATGTAACAAGATGTGGATCAATCCAGTATTGGTCTTCGTGATGTGCTTGACTATCATCTAACACAAGTAATGTTTTTCCGTTTCTAACTGCTTCAACAGCTTCATTTTTTAAACGTTCGAGAGCTTCCTTCACTGTTTCGTTGCTGTTAAAAGTAGTAGATAAATAAGTTAGTAGTTTTTCTTGTTGAAACACATTGATTAATTGGTCATAGCTAGGTTGCTCAAGAGTTTTAGAACATTCATAGCCAGTAGCACCTTCAATAAGGATTGGGGTGGTCAGTTCTATAATTGTTCCAGAATCTTGTTTTAAAAATAATGTTGGACGCTTCCCAACAATCGTACGAGTAGAGAAGTGTTCTGTTTCCCGGTCACGGTCAATGGCAGGGTTTGTTACAACGGCTACGCTCTCCTTAATAAAATCAGCGATATTTTTACGTTCAGGATTTAACGCTGCAAGTGGAGAGTCGTGTCCAAGAGAACGAATCGGCTCGACCCCTTTTTCAGCCATTTGTTCAACTAGCTGAACATGATCTCGTTCCCAGCCGAAAGCTTTATATTGACCGTTATGAATTTTAGTAGGGTAGTTCATTAATACATTTTTCTCTAATTGAGGAGAAGCAAGACGAATTCTAGCATTCGTTAAATTGACTCTATTAGAAAATCTCTCGTACACTACTGCTTGATATTCATCATGGTTATATACTTTTAGTGAATCTCCATCCCATTTCAAACCAACTTTTTCTCCAGGTGCTAGTGGCTTTGGATCATTTACATATTCTTTCGATGAAATTATTCCAGGCTCAGAGGAGAATAGGTAAGAACTTTCTGTTTCAAGCATCCATAAAGGACGTAAGCCCAAAGCGTCTACACTGAAAACTGCCTCATCACCAAATCTTGAGATGATTCCTGCAGGTCCTTGAGCAAAGTGGCCCCATGCTTCGCGCATATAGGTGTAAAGATCTTGAAAGTGTTCAGGGTATGATTTAATTTCATTGATGATTGGCGGAAAAATTAAATCCATTGCCTCGAATAATGAATAACCTTCACGGGAAATAAGTGTGTCAATGGTTCTGCTTAGGTCTTGAGAATCGCTTCCGTCTTTTACTAATGGGACGCCAATCATTCTTGCTTCGTCTCTAAGTTTAGCGATTGTGTTAATTTCGCCATTATGACCCAAGACACTAAATGGTTGTACACGGAAGAAGCTAGATAAAGTATTTGTGGAATAACGGTTATGTCCCAAAGTCATGGTGGAAGCAACTAATGGGTTTGCTAAGTCGTGATAATACTTTGGTAAAATGTCACCAGCACCCATCACCTTGTAAACAGCGTGATATTGACTTAAAGAAGCAACATGTACATGGTCATTTTTTTCAAAATCAACGGTCATTTCAAAAAGCTTCTTAGTTAGTTCATTTCCGACTTCATTAGAGACACAAGCAAACTGCCAGAAAACAGGGTTCTCCTGAATGGCAATCGGTCCAAGTGCAGATGAGTTTGTTACTTCGTCTGACTCCGTTAAAATATCAAACTTGTATTCTTTTAGCTTAGTCATTAATTCTTCTTTAATAAGTGCAGGATTTTCTTTTCTGCTAATGAAGATATGTCCTACGAAGAAGCCATCTTTTTCAACTAATTCAGGCTCCAATCCGGCTTTCAGTAATTTTTCTTTCCAAAGGGCTTTTGGGATATCGATGTGAATCCCAACTCCATCTCCTTCTCCATTAATAAAACCAGCACGGTGATTCATTGTAACCAAAGCATTAATACAGTTAAAAATGTTTTCGCGAGTGGGGATATTCGTTTTTTCCATACAAGATACAATACCGCAAGCATCGTGCTCTTGACGGTAAAATTCTTTAAATTGAGAAGGTCTCCATTGTTGTGTCATTGTATACGGCTTTTATAAGGTTAACTTCAAAAAGCCGGTTCACCTCCTGATCATAGATTAATAATTTCAATTGTTTATAAATTGGGAAGGCTCCTTCTAATGTTAGTCTCTTATTTAGCTCAAGTTCATACAGTAAAGAAAGAGCAGGCTTACAGAAGTGGTTTCGAAAGTATCTCTTGGAACCGTTTGAAAGCCAAGGTGAAAAAGTGGGTTTAACAGATGTGTTTAACAAGTTAATAAAGCAGTGTGATAAAGTTTGAGGTTAGAACATTTTGCTTTTTTCTATGGTATTAAAAGAGAGTTAAGTATGAGAATGCACTGCTTGTAAAAATGCGGAAAAATCAAAATAGTGTTTTAATCATATCATAAGAATTTTCAGAAATCAATTATTTATACAAAAAGTTGGATAGAAGATAAGTAGGACATCATATTTTATATGTAAAAAACACAGCAATGTAAACGTTTTCATAGAGAGGTAAAAAAATACCGAAGTCCAGTTAGGAATTCGGTATGCATAAAAAATGTATAATTAATCGTTGCTTAATGCTTCAAAGGCATTGTTTACGGCTTGAAGGGTTGCTAGAATATCTTCCTCTTCATGGGCAATGGTGATAAACCATGCTTCATACTTAGAAGGAGCAAGATTAATACCTTGGTGGAGCATAAGCTTGAAGAACTTGGCGAACATTTCCCCATCGGTATTTTCAGCTTGTACATAGTTTTCAACTTTTTCGGTTGTGAAATATATAGTTAGAGCACCTTTTAATCGATTAATTGTAATAGGTATATTATTTTTTGTAGCAGCATTCATAATTCCTTCTTCAAGAATGGCACCTAATTGGTCTAAATAGTCATAAACTCCGTCTTGCTTTAACACTTCAAGACAAGCGATACCAGAAAGAATTGATGCAGGATTACCAGCCATGGTACCGGCTTGATAAGCAGGGCCAAGCGGTGCTACTTTTTCCATAATTTCTTTTTTACCACCATAAGCCCCGATTGGGAGTCCACCACCGATAATTTTACCCATTGCTGTTAAATCTGGATAAATTCCATACATATCTTGCGCCCCGCCATACATAAAACGGAAAGCAGTTATAACCTCATCGTAAATGACTAGAGCTCCAGCTGCGTGTGTTAAATCGTTAACTTGTTGTAAAAAGCCTTCCTTTGGTTCAACAATCCCGAAGTTCCCTACGATTGGCTCCACTAATACAGCGGCAATTTGATCGCCCCATTTTTCAAGTGCTTCTTTAAATGGTTCGATATCATTGAATGGCACAGTAATGACTTCCTGGGCAATACTTTTAGGTACACCAGCTGAATCCGGAGTTCCAAGTGTAGATGGTCCAGAACCTGCTGCAACTAGCACAAGGTCTGAATGGCCGTGATAACAGCCTGCAAACTTAATGATTTTATCTCGACCAGTGTATGCACGTGCTACGCGAATAGTAGTCATAACCGCTTCTGTTCCTGAATTAACAAATCTTACTTTTTCAAGTCCTGGCATGGCTTCCTGAAGCATTTTAGCAAACTTTACTTCATGTGGAGTTGGTGTCCCGTACAAAACTCCATTTTCTGCCGCTTTCTTAATTGCTTCCGTAATGTGGGGGTGAGCATGTCCAGTGATAATAGGACCGTAAGCAGCTAAATAGTCAATATATTGGTTACCATCGACATCCCAAAAATAAGCTCCTTGTGCTCTCTCCATCACGACAGGTGCACCGCCACCCACGGCTTTATAAGAGCGGGATGGACTATTCACTCCACCGACTATCGATTCTAAAGCTTCTTTATGTAAACGTTCTGAATTGGTAAATTGCATGTTGTTCCTCCTAAGTCATTTTCTCTCTCATTTTAGCATTAGTTTCAAAACTTTTGTATATTGGGGTCAGACCCTCTTTACTCTGATAAAGAGAAGTCAGGCCCCATAGTTGAGTTAGCGATCATATATGGGATAAAATAACTTGTTACCGTATGACAAGGAGGAGCAGAATGACAAACGCTATTGAAGTTCATGATTTACGAAAAGAGTTTAAAGCCTATTCGAGCAGGTCGGGTTTAAAAGGTGCATTCCGTGATTTATTAACACGAAATTATAAAGTGGTTCCCGCTGTTAATGATATAAGTTTTACAGTGAAACAAGGTGAAATGGTTGGTTACATAGGGGAAAATGGTGCCGGGAAATCGACCACGATTAAAATGTTAACAGGTATCTTAACACCAACGTCCGGAAAAGTGACTGTTAATGGAATGAATCCTCATAAGGAGAGAGAAAAGTTTGTGCAGACTATTGGTGTAGTCTTTGGTCAAAGATCACAGTTGTGGTGGGATATCGCGGTTCAAGAATCATTTCGTTTACTCAAAAAGGTATACAAAGTGTCTGATGAGCAATATGACGAACATATGGGACATGTGATTAAAACATTAGATATTGAGCCTCTACTTGATAAACCGGTTAGAAAATTATCTCTTGGTCAAAGGATGAGGTGTGAACTAGCAGCTGCGCTTATTCATAATCCACCGCTACTATTTTTAGATGAGCCAACAATTGGATTAGATGTTTTAGTTAAGTTGAAGATTCGTGAGTTTTTAAAAGAGATAAATGAAAAATACAATACGACGATTTTATTAACCACACATGATTTATCAGATATTGAGGCTCTTTGTGAAAGAGTCGTTATGCTTGATGAGGGGAAAATCATTTATGATGGTGCTCTTAAAGGGCTAAAAGACGAATGGGCTGACGGGAAGGAAATTAGATTTCAGTTCCTAGAAAAGGTGGACTTGAGTTCCATTGAACAAGCAACTAGTGAAATGAGTATAAAATGGGAATTAGATGAAAAAGACCAAACTTTCGTTGCTTATATAGATGATTCAGATCAAATGATATCCTCTCTTATTGGAAAAGTAACTTCATTATATAAGATTAAAGATATAAAGATTATGGAAATTTCAACTGAAGAGATAGTCCGAAACATATATGAAAAGGGCAGAGTCTAAAGAGGTGAACGGAGAAATCAATGGATAAATATATAGAAATGATACGTATTCGATTTTTAATGATGCTTGCGTATCGAACCAATTATTATTCTGGAATTCTTATATACAGTATTAATATCGGTGCTTATTATTTTTTATGGCAAGCTATTTACGGTGCAAAAGATCAAATTGAGGGATTGTCTGCTCTCCAGATGACTACATATGTTGCGGTTGCTTGGATGGCTCGTGCTTTTTACTTTAACAATATTGATAGAGAGATGGCGCTTGAAATTAAAGAGGGAAAGGTAGCGGTTGAGCTCATCCGTCCTTATAACTATTTACTGATGAAAACAATGCAAGGACTGGGCGAGGGGTTGTTCCGCTTATTCTTCTTTTCTGTGCCAGGAATGGTTATCGTTGCTCTAATTTTTCCTTTGCAACTGTCAGCTAATCTATCTACTTGGGGACTTTTTTCACTTTCTATCCTATTAAGTTTCTTAATTAATACTCAAATTAACTTATTAACAGGAATAACAACTTTCTTTCTATATAATAACACTGGTTTAATTAGAGCAAAACGAGTCGTGATCGATCTATTTTCAGGTTTGTTACTACCAATCAGCTTCTTTCCTTTTTGGGCTCAAGATATTTTAAAATATCTACCGTTCCAAGGAATTAGTTATGTTCCTAGTATGATTTTTACAAATGGTTTTACCACTAGCGAAGCCTGGAATGCGATTATTTTGCAAGGGATTTGGGTTATTATCCTTGTGATACCTATACAGGTTTTATGGTATGTGGCAAAAAAACAGCTTATTATTCAAGGAGGGTGACAGTATGTTTTATGTAAAAATGTTCTTCCAATATGTCGCCCAATATATGAAAACAAGGTTACAGTACCGAGCAGATTTGGCTGTAGAAATTGTATCTGATTTATTATTTCAAGCGGTTAACTTGATATTTATTTTAGTAGTGTTTGGACACACCAACTTTTTAAGTGGATGGAATCGAGACGAGATCATCTTCATATATGGCTTTTTCCTCGTTCCTTATGCTTTATTTTCTTCATTCTTTAATATTTGGGACTTCAATGAAAGATATATTGTAAAAGGTGAGTTGGACCGAATTTTAACTAGACCTATTCATAGTTTGTTTCAAATTATTTTAGAAAGAATGGAACTTGAATCCTTATTTGGAGCTATCACAGGTTTAGCCATCATGTTTTATGCGGGTGCTAGACTACACTTAACTATAAGTTGGTATGATCCTATTTTATTCATTGTTTTCGTTTTAGGTGGCGTGTTGGTGTATGCGGGTATTTTTATCATGATTGCTTGTATTAGCTTCTGGGCAGATGCAAGAACATCCATTATGCCGATGATGTACAATATCGGAAATTACGGAAGGTACCCAGTTGATATTTACAATAAAGTGATTCGTTTTGTATTAACTTGGATTTTGCCCTTTGCCTTTGTAGGTGTCTATCCGTCTGCTTATTTTTTGGGACGCGGTGAATGGTATCTCTATGCCTTTTTAACGCCAGTGATGGGTGTCGTCTTCTTTGGATTATCAGTATTCATATGGAACGAAGGTGTTAAACGTTATAGAGGAGCGGGGAATTAAGACAAGCAGTCATATCGATGGTTAGATGAGCGTATAGATTAACAAAATCCTTTTTGAAGAGAGTGAAAAAGGAATGGTCTTTTACGCTGCAATTATTATTATTTCTGTTTGTATTCTTATGAGCATTAAAGCCTTATTTAAATCGAATAAAATAAAAGGAAAAAAAGTATCCTTTGAAAATTTTTTGATTTTAGCTTTCATTTATATAACCGTGATGGTTGGTTTTGGAATGATTTATGTTCTACTTGAATTACAAGGGTTCGAGGTTTTGAATCCGGGGAATCTTGGTAGCAACAATGGATATATCGAAAAACTTAATACAGGAATGTATTTTAGCGCGATAACTTTATTTTCGGTTGGATATGGAGATCTTTCTCCGATAGGAATTGGAAGAATGATTGCCGTTGTCGAGGCATTAATAGGCTATACCATTCCAGCTGCTTTTGTGGCGAGAGTAGTCTTTGATATGGATCGAAAAAGTATTAAAGAGTGATTATTTGTATTTCTGAACAAGTTTCGATACCTTCTATATATAAGAAATATTTTAGGGAGGTTTGATTATGGCTGTTGTAACAGGAGACTTAGCTCCAGATTTTGAACTACTTGCAAGTAATGGTCAAATGGTGAAACTATCTGATTTTCGCGGAAAAAATGTGGTGTTGTACTTTTATCCGAAAGATATGACACCAGGCTGTACAACTGAAGCATGTGATTTTCGAGACCAGCATGAGCGATTTGAGGGAGTGGATGCAGTTATCCTAGGTGTAAGTCCAGATCCACTTAGCAGACATGAGAAATTTATAGAGAAATATGGATTACCTTTCTTGCTTTTAGCGGATGAAGAGAACAAACTGGCTGAAGCATTTGATGTATGGAAGTTAAAGAAAAACTTTGGGAAAGAATATATGGGAATTGAACGTTCTACTTTTATCATTGATAAAGAAGGTAAAATAGCCAAAGTATGGCGTAAAGTGAAAGTAAAAGGTCATGTGGAGGAAGCATTAAAGTTTATTGAAAAAAACCTTAAATAGCATATATCTATGCCTATTTTTATTCAGTAAAGGCTATTGTCCATTCAAATAAACAAGTTTTGAATATCATTGTATTAGGGCATACCTCCTCAGATATATTTTTAGCAGGTCTTCAAGAAGGCCTGCTACTTTTTTTGTAATGTAGTCTGACAGTTCCAAGAAAAACTACATAAAGTGCAATTAGTTAACATCATTTTTTAAAAAAACTAATTTTTCTAACTTTTTGAGCGGTGAATAAAGCGATATGGCCATAATGATGCTAAAATAAAGTTACATTAAAGGGGGAATATGGGAATGAAGATTGTTTCATCTATTTTACCTTCAGAAAAAATTCAGTCAAAGATTAAATCTGATTACCCTAAAGTAAACTTTGAATTTTATAAAGGGATGAAAAATGCAGAAGAATCATTTTATGATGCGGAAGTTTTTCTTACATACGGTGAGGATTTAACACCTGATCATATAGAAAAGGCAAAAAATCTTAAGTGGATCATGGTTATGTCCGCTGGGATGGAAAAGATGCCTTTTGATGCTTGTAGAGAAAAAGGGATATTAGTTACAAACGTTCGTGGTGTACACAAGATACCGATGGCCGAATATACAATGGGTATGATGCTACACCATGCGAAACAAGTTAGTAGTATGTTAGCAAATGAGCAAGAGGAAATTTGGGAGCGTATCCCAAAAGCTGAATTATGTGATCAAACCATACTAATCTTAGGAGTAGGAGCGATTGGTGGAGAAATTGCACGTTTAGCAAAAGCGTTTAGAATGCATACTTTAGGAGTTAATAGCAGTGGAAATCAAGTAGATCATATTGATGAAATTTATAGCTTGGCTCATTTAAATCAAATTTTAACTCGAGCGGATTATGTTGTTTCTGTTTTGCCTAGCACTAATGAAACGAAGGGACTATTAACTGAAGAACATTTTAAATGGATGAAAGATACGGCTGTGTTTATTAATATTGGGCGCGGAGATTTAATTAGTGAAGAGGTTTTATTAACTTCTATGGAAAAGAAACATATCGCTCATGCATTTCTAGATGTATTTAGTCAGGAGCCACTACCAAAAGGACATCCTTTCTGGAAAATGGAAAATGTAACGGTCACTCCACATGTTTCAAGTATTACAAAGAAGTATTTGCCGCGGTCTTTTGAGATATTTAATCATAATCTTCATACATATATTAATAAGGGAAATAAATTTATTAATAAAATCAACCTGGAAAGGGGGTACTAATCATGAAGCTATATACCAAAACGGGAGATAAGGGTACGACTTCCCTAATTTACGGGGAGCGTGTTCCTAAAAATGACTTGAAAGTGGAAGCGTATGGTACATGTGATGAAGCAAACTCGACAATCGGCGTTGCTCTTAGTCTTTTAATGAATCAGGATTTTGAAGGAAAAGAGAGTTTAGAGTCTACTTTTCATAAAATACAAACTACATTATTCCATGTGGGGGCAGAGTTAGCTACTCCTAAAGGGAAAGAAGTAAAATGGACAGTCAGTAATGATGATATAGAGGAGTTAGAAAAAAAGATTGATGAGTGGGATGCAAGTTTACCATCTTTAACTAATTTTATTTTACCTGGAGGACATCCTTCGGGAGCAACCTTTCATGTTGCGCGTACAGTGGTTAGAAGAGCGGAAAGATGTGCAGTAGAAATTGGTGATGTTAACCCTCTAGTGTTATCTTATTTGAACCGCTTGTCTGATTTCTTATTTGTAGCAGCAAGATATGTTAATTTCAAGTTAGGGATAAAAGAGAAGACACTGCATCAGGATTAATTTGGGTTTCTTTCTTAAGGAATAGGTTTCTTGCTATAATGCTCATAGTACTTAACTGATACTTGAAGACAGAGTTATTTTATTTCTATACATTACAGTGTTTGAAATATTGACAAAAGTAATAAGATATTAGTACACTATTTATAAACATTATAAAGTAATAATATTTACTAGAAAAGAGGTGCATGGCGGTGTCAACTAATCAATTAAAAGAAGCCCTAGATGCCCTGAAAGAAACCGGAGTCCGTATCACTCCGCAGCGTCATGCGATACTGGAATATTTAATTAACTCCATGTCACACCCGACTGCTGATGATATTTATAAAGCTCTAGAAGGTAAATTTCCAAATATGAGTGTAGCAACAGTTTACAATAATCTTAGAGTATTTCGTGAGGTCGGCCTTGTTAAAGAACTGACATACGGAGATGCTTCTAGTCGATTTGATTTTATCACTACTCAACATTACCATGTTATCTGTGAGAATTGTGGTAAGATTGTTGACTTCCATTACCCTGGACTGGATGAAGTGGAACACCTTGCTTCCCATGTTACTGGTTTTAAGATTAGCCATCATCGTATGGAAATTTACGGGTCTTGTCCAGAATGTCACAGTAAGGAAACTCATTGATAAACTCCTGATAGCTTTAGGGCTATCAGTTTTTTATTTTAAGCATAAAAAAACTCGACAATGAATGATTGTCGAGTTTTTTAGATAATTGGGATTTAAGTGTTTTTCACTTTTCTATTATATTTCTCATCGAACTCTATTCCTTCTAATTTTGGGTCAAGAGTTAATGGTTCATTACAATACATACACATGTCTACTCTTCCAAGAACTTTTGTGTGTCGTTGGCAATTAGGGCAGACTACTTGTACAGATTTAGTGGATAACATTCCGATCCAAAAGTATGTCACTGTACTTGCGATTATAAACAACATTCCTAATAGCATAAAAATCGTCATAACAAGAGGAGAAGTTCTGAAGAAAATCCCAATATACATGACAATGAATCCTATAAAAATCAAGCTTAAAGCAAAAGTTCTAATTTTATTTATCTTACTAGAGTATTTAGCCATACATTTCCCTCCCGAGCAATAATAATATCATAACAGAAACAATAAGATAAATATAGAAGGCTGTTTACACTATGTTTAGGAGAATGTTGGTTAGCTTTATAAATTTTACTATTTCAATTGTTAATGTTGAAAGTGTCGAATATTGTCTTATCTTTAAGAAGGACTTTTTATAAAATTGTCGAAAGTATACGCTATAAATCAATTGGAGGAATGTACATGGAAGCCATTCTTCGGCCTATTTATCAAGAGAGGGCTAGTCAACCGAATACCTTAGGAGTCATTATAATAGAAAAAATTCAAAAATCTATTCCCACAACAGATACATTCGATGCTGTTTTGTTAATTATAGTGAATGAAGGAGAGCAGTCGGTATTTGTAAAACACTATTCGTATGAACAAAAAAAGGCTGCGCTTCATATTGTTACAGAGGAAAAACTTAATGAATGGCTGTTGTTAGGTACCAACAAAAAAATATTTGATTGGCTTTATAATGGGAAAGTTCTATTTGACCGAAATGAGTACATAGAAAATTTAAAGACAGAGCTAAGAGATTTTCCTTTTTACGGTCGAAAGATAAAAATGGGTCTAGAATTCAGTAAACTGATTCGTCGTTATATGGATGGAAAGGCATTTTTTGATAACGGACATTATTTAGATGCTTATAATCATGTGGTTCACTCCTTACACCACTTGGCCAGATTAGCAGTTGTAGAAAGTGGTTTCCATCCAGAAGTTACAGTTTGGCATCAAGTTAAACAAATAGACTTAGAAATTTATAAACTTTACGAAGAATTAGTGAGTAGTGAAGAAGCGATTGAAAAACGTTTAGAACTACTGTTCTTAGCCAGTGAATTCTTAATTCATTCTAAAACGAAGGTGGGAATTGCTCACTTACTAGATGTATTGTCTGAAAAGGAGAGCTGGTCGTTTAATGATATAATGTATCATCCGGAACTTTTAGAGTACTCGGTTGATCTTTCTATGTTAATACAATATTTAACTGATAAAGGGTATATATCAGTAGAAAATATAGAAACTAAGGGTCCAAGGGTATATCATAGAAACTATAGATTAACTAACAAGGAATAAGGTTATTTAATTCTTAGTTGAAGATTGTGCAATCTTACGCTGAAAAGTTTTTTTGCAAAAACTATTGACCTACAACTTAAAACTTGTTATATTAATATCCGTCGCTGCAAGACATTAACAAATGTTTAACGGCTGACGGATTTTTAATTTTAAAACGGTGTTGACATTCGAAACACCAAATGTTATATTAATAAAGTCGCTTCTGAGCGATAAACATTGTTCTTTGAAAACTGAACAAATCATACGTCAACGTTTATTTTATTTTTTAAGAGCTAAATCTTACTCTTTATTGGAGAGTTTGATCCTGGCTCAGGACGAACGCTGGCGGCGTGCCTAATACATGCAAGTCGAGCGAAGTTTTAAAAGCTTGCTTTTGAAACTT
>NZ_JAXOFX010000027.1:0-37066 GCF_034427655.1 Robertmurraya mangrovi | reverse complement strand
ACTTATATCCCAAAGAATCTTCAAGATATTCCTTAACAACCTTCAACTTAAATTGATCACTATACTTCGACATACAAAAAACACCCCAAAAGTTAGATTTCTACTCTAACTTTTGGGGTGCAGTACCAAGGTTACTTCTTTTTATAACAAAAAAACACGTTCGTAACGTGTTAGGCACAAATATTAGGTAGTTGAATTAAGAAAAGAACTTAACAGCGTAGAAAACAACCACTGCTATTGATACTGGTAAACTGGTTAACAGAAATCGTTTCGTCCGATTAACGACAATCTTATCGCTGTATTTTTCACTTTGTTGAATGTACTTTGTCTGACCCATATGTTTTCCTCCTATGTTAGATAAGGTCATAAAAATTAGACTGTTGTTATTTTTTTGCCCTTACGAAACTTTTCTTCATTGTATAAAATAAATTAACTTTAGTCAATATTTTTCAGAATATTTAGTTCATTGTTTTTTAGTGTTCTATTTCTCATACAGGAAAATAAAATTATCCTTGAAAGAAGGTGAAAAGAATGCATCAAGTAAACGTTATTCCTTACTTAACAACTAAAAATTTGAATCCTGAGAATCAAGAGTCACCTATTCATTTCTTATCTAAGTGGAAAACTCCTGAAGAATATTTTTACTTAAGAAATCATTTTTCGTACCCTCATTTTTATGATATGCATTTCGGTTTAATGGTTGATGGGTTAGTTTCAAATACTACCTTTATTAGCTATCGTAATATACTCTCCATGAAAAGTAAGTCCATTGTAGTACCATTAGAATGTGCTGGGAATAAACGTTCTAAATTTGTTCCTAAGGTTTATGGTGAACAATGGGAAGAGGGAGCCATTAGTCAAGGGAAGTGGAGAGGAATATCCTTAAGAGATTTACTAAGTCCTTTACATATCTCCCCTACTGCAAAAGAAATTGTTTTTATAGGAAAGGATTTTGGTAAAAGGACGGATATGTTGGGGTTATTTTATTACGCAAGAAGCCTTCCTATCTCAAAAGCTTTAGATCCTGATACACTAATAGCTTATGAATACAACGATAAACCAATTACCTTCAAGCATGGATTCCCCCTTCGCCTCATTGTACCAAGCTGGTATGCAATGGCTTCTGTAAAATGGCTTCAGTGGATTGTTGTTATCGATCATGAATTCAATGGCCCCTTCCAAAATGTCGACTATGTTTATTACCCAAACAAAGAAACTGATAAAGGGAAATTTCCTGTAACGGTCTTAATTGTAAACTCTACGATTCAAAAGCCATTAGATTTTGAAATTCTAGATACTGGAAAACATGTAATAACAGGAATAGCATGGACCGGCAAAGGCACTATTAAAAAAGTAGAAATTAGTACAGATAATGGAAAAACGTGGAACACCGTATTTATAAAATATTTAAGTAATGAATCTTACTCATGGGTAAGGTGGTCTTACGAATGGGAAGTAAAAAATAAGGGGGAATATACCATAAAATCCCGAGCAACTGATAGTGAGGGACGAGTACAGCCTGAAGAACCATTTTGGAATCGTAAAGGTTATGGGTACAATGCCGTTTCCTCCGTAACAGTAAAGGTTGAGTGATGGGTTTATTTAGACTAGAAGTTCGTTAGGTTGTCCTCAACAAAAAAGAAATTGCCCACTAAAGACAATTCCTTTTGACATATGCATTAATTTTCCCAATCAGAACGCTTCCCTAATTCCGGTTCGCCGTCTGTTTGATTTCCTGTTGTTGCCGTATATCCAACTCTGTAAGATGCTGTTCTTTTTTCTTTAAGGGCCTTTGGCATTTTATATTGATTAGCATTATCTTGCGCTTCTTTTGGTGACATTAGAAAAACTCCTTTTTATTTATTTGAATGTTGTTTATCTTGAATCTCACCGGTATCTTGTTCATGGGACCTCGACAAATCTGAAGGAAATTCATCTTTACGCCTATAATCATCTCGGTTATAATCATCTAAGTTTTGTTTATCATTATTTCCCATCTTAGATACCCTCCTAACATAAGTTTGACTCGTTCCTGAAGTGTTCATTCCCATATAACCGAACTGGTTATGTATCTTATTCTTTACAAGCAGATGAAAATAATGTGGTTTTGCTATTATAAGTAAGATTGGATACGGTAACAAAAGCGCAAGCGCCTCGGTCAGCCCCGACAAGCAAATGTTCTTCAACCCTAAAAGTCTGGTTTTCGAATTTTAGGGTTGAAGGTTATTTGATCTCGAGAGACTAGGCGCTGGAGCTGGACGGGGACACTCAATGTTAAAGAGTTATCCACAATGCGAAGTTTTTTTAATTTCATAAACAGTAAAAAACCTGTTTCACAGGGAAACAGGTTTTTAAGTCTCTTCTAGATTTTACCAACCTACAAATGCTGCACCTACAATAATTAATAAGATAAACAATACAACGATTAAAGCGAAACCTCCGCCTCCGCCATAACCAACTCCTGCAACTGGTGCAGCATAACCGCAACCACCGTATCCATAGCCGTACATAATTAGCACATCCTTTCGATTTTAAACCTTCATTCAACGTACCTTATCGTTTAGTACCAACCAACGAAAGCGGCACCTACAATAACTAACAGTATAAATAAAACGACGATTAAAGCGAAACCACCGCCGTAGCCATATCCAGCTGCGCCCATTCATTACCACCTCCCATGGCATCTACAAGCATTGTATGTGGGCATGGGTTGTCTTGCATGGGCGAATATAAGAGTTTTATTAAAATCATCATTTTTTTGCATAATGGTTCTTAAGGTTAGATCCAAAACCAAGGAAGGAAAGCTAATCCAACAATCGCACCTAAAGCGAATCCTGCACCAAATCCCCACCATCCGTAATATGGGTAGGCAAACCCACCGTAGCCTCTTCCACCTCGAGTACCTCCAAAAGGTCGTAGATACACCCTATGTGAATCAACTCGGTCAATAACCCCATTATGAACACTTCCATCTCTCATCGTAAGTCTAACGGGTCTACCGATGCCTCTACTACATAAGCGATGATAACGGCCGACTGACATGTAATCACCTCCCCATTTCTAGTCATTAACATCATATGATGCTTATCCATATGTGCATGGACAAACGTATAGGGCTGGTGTGGAAATATATATAAATAAAAAAGGTATACAAGCAACTTATACTTGTATACCTCAGTTAAATTATGAGAAATATGATTTAGTACGATGACTAACTAACTGCATGTTGAACAGCACTACTACCTTTTTCTTCTTTAATGAGCCAAATATTCAAAAATACACCGATTAAAGAAAGCAAAGCAAAAAATAGATAAACTCCATAGATGGAGTATTCCTCATAAATGATTCCTCCCGCAAAAGTACAGAACCAGTTACCAAAACCATTTCCAATTGCAGAATATAAGGTAATGGCAGTGGCAACAATGTGAACAGGTGCAATGTCCCTAATATATTGAAGTCCGGCAGGGATAAACAATCCAATCGAAAACCCCTGCATAACAGCGGTTGCATATATTAATGTTAAGCTAGGCTCAGTAAAATAAAAGATCCATCTAACAAGTGACACAACTCCCGCTATTGTGGCTACTTGAAGGAGTCCTAACCTATTAATCCATCCACCAGCTACTCTCATAAAAGGAACTTCCGATAATACGGCAACTAAAAAAGCGATTCCAATCCCTGTATACGTTCCTCCGCTATCTTCCACAAATAAACCGAAATAAGTATTATTAGCTAAGTTAGGACCAAAAATCAAAAACGTAATCGCTAAAAAGATAATGAACTTTTTATAAGTTAAGATTTCTTTAACCCCACCTAATAAATTTTTCGGAGCAGTTGTTTTTTCCTTTGGGATTTTAAAGGCAATCATTGATGCAACGGTCAAGAAGATTAAAAAACTGTAAAAGATATAATCTGGATGTTTTTCAGAAAGTCTCCCCATTACAAATACCGCAATACCAAATCCAAGTGATCCGAATAAACGGACATTTCCATAATTATATTTCACTTTTGACGTGTACTTTAAAGAAAGGCTGTCCGAAACGGGTATAATCGCACTCTGGAAAATAGCGATTAGGATTGCTGTCATTAAAAGCAAATAATACGTATCAAAAAATACATACCCTAAAGCACTTAATCCAGTAAAGAAAGTGGTAATGGTTAAAATTTTAATGGGTGAACTCGTTAAATCCGAGACAAATCCCCACAAAGGTTGGAAGAAAATCATGATAATCGGTCCAATAGACATAATGGTTCCTATTTGATAACCGTTCAAACCAACTGTTTCACTTAAATACACGCTTAACAGTGGGAAAAGTCCTCCAAATCCTAAGAATGCAAATAAATAAAATCCTTTTAGTGTTAATAAGTTCTGTTTAACATCTGTCTCCACTTATGTATCCCCCATCTGCATTTCCAAAAACTGTTTACATTGTACCACTATTTCAAGAAAAATACTTCCAAAACCGAAATATAGTTAATTATCAATTTTTTGTAAAGTGCATGCTTAAGTTTGAGGTTGAGGCTACCTACTAAACAAAAGTTTAACCTCTAGTATGGTTAAAACCCCTTGGGTAAATCCCAAGAGGCTCGTTCCTAATTTTTATTCTCTATCGTTAGTCCTTCAACATGTCTCTTACTCAATATTTTATCCGCTTTTCTATTTTCCTTCGTTTCAAAAATAATATCAAAATCATAATCTTCTGGGTACAACTCATTAGCCGCAATATACAACTTTAACCTCTTATGGTTAATGGTTATCTTTTCGCTTTTCACTTGTACGATATAATTACCCGCTGAATCCGGTCCTTTATAAATGATTCCGAACTCACCTGTTTTTGTTATTAATACATTATCCCCTTGATTATAATGTGGTACGATTTCCTGTTTAGCTGAATCTTCATTCTTATAACGGTTAATATGACGGTTAATAATCATTTGTTTATCTAATTCTTTTTGATAATGAACATCATCATTTGTCATTTCATACACTTTCTCTTCTTTATACGTAATCTTATGAGCTTTTTCAATGATAGCAGGATGAATTCCAAGCTTTAGCGCGATTGCAAACGCTTGACTCTCTCCGCCTTTTCCAATAATTAAACGGTAGGTTGGACGTAATGTCTCTAAGTCAAATTCCATTGAACCGTTTATAAAACCTTCATGCTGATTCGCAAAATCCTTTATCTCACTGTAATGTGTAGTGGCTAATAGAGTGGCTCCTTTTTTATAAAGCTGTTCTAATATGGCAGTAGCTAAACCCATTCCTTCTGCCGGGTCCGTTCCAGATCCCAACTCATCCAATAAAACTAGAGAGCGGTCATTCGTTTCTTTTAAAATTTCAATAATATTTACAATTCTTGAGCTAAAAGTACTCAGGTTTTCCTCAATACTTTGCCCATCACCAATATCAACTAAAATGTGCTGATAAATACTAATGGAACTTTCCTTTTCAACAGGGATATGAATGCCTGATTGAGCCATTAACGTGAGGAGCCCTACTGTCTTAATCGTGACGGTCTTCCCACCTGTATTGGGTCCGGTAATAACAAGGGCATGAGCCTCATTTTTCCCTAATTCAATGGTAAGTGGTACTGCATTCTCTTCTAGTAAAGGATGTCTAGCATTTTTTAGGTGAATATAATGCGATTCGTTTAAAAGTACACTCGTACCATCTATGCTTCTACTATATTTTGCTTTTGCAAAGAGCACATCATAATGAATCATCGTTTCAACAGCTAATAGAATTTCCTTTTCCTTTCCTTCGACAAGGCCAGTTAAATATTGAAGAACTTTCTCAATCTCCTGTTCTTCATCTGCCCTTAGCCAGTTTAATTGATCTTGATAGCTGCTGAGCTCTTCCGGTTCAATATACAAAGTAGAGCCTGAGGCCGACTTATCTAATACTGCACCTTTAATTTTATTTTTATATTCTTTTTTCACAGGGATGACATAT
The DNA here is from genome assembly GCF_034427655.1 of Robertmurraya mangrovi. Taxonomy (NCBI): domain Bacteria; kingdom Bacillati; phylum Bacillota; class Bacilli; order Caryophanales; family Bacillaceae; genus Robertmurraya; species Robertmurraya mangrovi. Next base: position 31,113 of record NZ_JAXOFX010000027.1, on the reverse strand, counting down.
CTACCATCCCTAGAACTAACCACACTTTCTTGTAAATAGGCTTTATATTTAGCTGATTTTATCATTTGGTTTAACTTATCTTTTAAACGATCTTCCTGAATGGAGATTTGTTTTCTAATTCTTAGTAATTCCTTGCTAGCGTAATCATCTATTTGCCCATTGCGAATACAGCGATTAATTTCTTCCGCTAAAAATGGAAGTTCTTCAATGGAGTGTACATATAAAGAAACCCTTGGTGCTATAAATTCTTTGTCTTTCATATATCTTCTAATTTTCACACAGCAATCTAGGAAATCATAAAGCTTTACTAACTGATCTGGTCTTAATGGAATGCCTTTATTAATTGATTGCAGTAAAATCTCTACACCATCAAGCCCATGTATGGGAACACTGGCACTTTTCTTTAATATTTCAACCGCTTCAGTTACCTCGTCTAACCACGCTTCAATTTGTTTTTTATTAATAGATGGTTTTAAGTTTAACACTCTCTCTTTTCCAGAATCAGATAAGGTAAATTGTGAAATTCTTTCTTTAATACGCCCAAATTCAAGTGTTTGGAATGTTTGTTGATTCAATGTTTTTTCCTCCAGATATAATAGATGTTTTTAAACGCAAAAAGACCATAATGAACAATGTCCATTACGGTCTAAAAATAGAGTTAGCCTAAGCAACTCATGTAAAGAATACTATTGTGCTAAAAGAACATCGTTTAACTGTAGATAGTGGAGTAGATCTAATTCCCACTTTCCAAATAAAGTTAAACAAAAAAGCCGTACTCAAAATGAACACGGCTTAACAGTTCTATACACTGTATGCTTTGTTATGACCATTGTTCTTAACTTTTCATCCCATAGATAAATAAACCTTCTAAACTGAATTTTTCAATAGAAAGCTGTCTGGAATGACCGTATGAAATTAACGGATTAGTTAAGAACGACACCTAACATAAAACATACTCCTTTAAAAACCAAATTTAATTACTTTTTCATCTTATGTTAATGTATACCTTTTTGTCAACAAATTTACCATTTTAATAAAACCGGAAGTAGAAATGGAATTACTAACGATGTAAAAACAGCCGCTAACCCCATAGCAATGCCGGCAACAGCCCCCTGAAGCTCTCCTTCTTTCGCTACCTCAGCTGTGCCTATCCCATGTGCAATAGTTCCCATGGACAAACCTCGAGCAAATGGGTGCTTAATTCTCAACATGTTCATAATGGGTGGACCAAACATGGCGCCGCACATCCCTGTAATCATGACAAATCCGGCAACTAATACGGCATCCGCTCCAATAATTTTAGAAACTTCAGCCGCAACCGGGATGGTAATAGACTTAATACTCATGGAAGCAAGAATGAGTTCTTTAAGATGAAACCATTTCGCCAGCATAATAGCAACTAGAATGGTTGAAATGCTCCCAACGGTTAAACCAATGATAGCTGGGATTAAGTTATTTAATACAATAAAACGATGCTTATATAAGGGAACTGCTAAAGCAACAGTAGCCGGACCAAGCAAATAGGTCATAATATCTTTCGCAATGGCATATTCTTCGTAAGTAATATGACTGAATAGAAGAATAACAATGATTAACGTTGTACTAAGAAATACTGGTGTTGTAAAAGGGGAAGGAAATTTCTGTGCAACCTTCCTTGAAACTAAATAGACCAGGATGGTTACTACTAAACTATATATGGTTATGAGCAGATTCAACTTCTATTCCTCCCCTCTTTTTAACAAAAAATTGAGAAGATAAACCAGAAAGAATAATACCAATAAAAGCACTAATTGTAATGACTGTTAGTAAGGCAAAGCCATTATACATAAAAATTGAGCCTAACGTCATCAACCCAACCGATATGGGGATGAAGAAGAAGGCTAGATGTTTAATTAAGATGGTTGATGTTTCGTCAACCCAGCTCAACTTCACAATACCTGTCAAAAGGCAAAGGAACAATAACACCATTCCAAGTACATTTCCTGGTAACGGAATATGAAATGAATCTACTAAAATAATACCGACTTGATTAAATACTAGTAAAATGAACAACTGAATAAGAAGTTTTAATAGTTTTTTCATAATAGATCATTACCTCTAGTTATCCCAAATAATTGGTTAAGTTTGTACAAAAATCGACATGAAGAAATAGATTTATATAATATATAAATATAACAATATTATCATCTGTAATAGCACAGATTCAACTATTAATTAGGATAATCAAACATTTTAATTAAATTTGATAATGTTTATAATATTGATTCCTAAGATAGTCGAATGATACTGTCATTTTTTATCAGAAAATTGCGTCTATTTTTTCTTGATTGATAGATTTTCAGAGTGTTACGATAGAAATGTAAGCGTATCCAAGCTAGATTTACGCTTCCTACTATTTTACATAGGAAAATGAATTGGGGAGGAATTGTATGAGCCAACTAACTGTTCAATTAAAAGAAAATGTAGAGAAGTTTTTAAGTGGGAAGAAAAAATTATATATCAACGGTGAATTTGTTGAGAGCACTTCACAAAAAACATTTGATACTTATAATCCAGCTACAGGTGAAGTATTAGCAACTGTTTTTGAAGCAGGACCAGAGGATATTGATAAAGCTGTAAGAGCTGCTCGAAAAGCTTTCGATGAGGGTCCATGGTCAAAAATGGGCACAGCTAAAAGAAGCCGCCTTATGTACAAACTTGCTGACTTAATGGAACAACATAGCGAAGAACTGGCTCAATTAGAAACATTGGACAATGGAAAACCAATTCGTGAAACTTCAAATGCAGATATTCCTTTAGCAATTGAACATATGCGTTATTATGCAGGATGGGCGACGAAAATCGTTGGACAAACGATTCCTGTTAACGGTCCATTCTTTAACTATACTAGACACGAAGCTGTTGGGGTTGTTGGACAAATCATTCCTTGGAACTTCCCATTATTAATGGCGATGTGGAAATTAGGTGCGGCCCTAGCTACAGGCTGTACGATCGTACTGAAACCAGCTGAGCAAACTCCATTATCAGCGTTATACTTAGCAGAGTTAATGGAAGAGGCTGGATTCCCTGCTGGTGTTATCAATATCGTTCCTGGTTTTGGTGAAACAGCTGGTCAACCATTAGTGGATCATCCGTTAGTGGACAAAATTGCATTCACTGGGTCAACTGAAGTTGGAAGACTGATTATGCAAAGAGCAGCTAAAACATTAAAACGCGTTACATTAGAATTAGGTGGAAAATCCCCTAATATTATTTTACCAGACGCTGACCTTACGAAAGCAATTCCTGGTGCGTTAAACGGAGTAATGTTTAACCAAGGGCAAGTTTGCTGTGCAGGTTCTCGCGTATTTATCCAGAAAAAGCAATACGATAATGTCGTTGCTGATATGGTTAGTCACGCGAAAAACATTAAGCAAGGCTCAGGTATCCATTCAGATACACAAATTGGTCCATTAGTATCAACGGAACAACAAAATCGTGTATTAGGATATATTGAAAAAGGTTTAAATGAAGGTGCAGAACTATTAGTGGGTGGAACTAAGCCATATGAGCAAGGGTATTTCGTCTCCCCTACTATCTTTGCAAATGTTGACGATAACATGACAATTGCAAAAGAAGAAATTTTTGGACCTGTCATTTCAGCTATGCCATATGAGGATTTAGATGAGCTAATTTCTCGTGCTAATAATAGCGAATACGGTTTAGCCGCAGGTGTATGGACTAGAGACGTTGCTCAAGCACACTATATTGCGAATAATTTACGTGCAGGTACGGTTTGGGTTAACTGCTACAATGCATTTGATGCCGCTTCACCTTTTGGCGGTTACAAACAATCCGGTATCGGACGTGAAATGGGCTCTTATGCTTTAGAGAACTATACAGAAGTTAAGAGTGTCTGGATTTCTATGAATTAACTAAATGCAAAGAAGCGAGTGATTGAATATCACTCGCTTTTTATATGACTTTAACTCAAGGAACACTTGGACGCATGAGGGGGGAATCAGAACTTCCAATATTCCTTATGTCTTTATATTAGTTTTTAGTAACCGTAACCTCTATAACCTGCACCAATGATAATCAGAAGAATAAATAGGACTACCAATAATGCAAATCCTCCACCAAAACCGTAACCTGTTGCTCCCATGGTATAACCTCCTTTATCGTTTTCCTTCACATATTATTCATGAGAGAAACAAAAGTATAGGTATTTTACCTAGTTTATTTAGTTTGTGTTTATGCCTATAGACAAGCTCCATGAAAATAAGGCCTCACAGATAACAGAAAAATATATAAAAACAGTGACAACGTGGATATTATTAACTTTGTTCACAATATGTCCATAGGATTTCCCTTCAGAATTCTTTATCTTATAAATATTAGGAGGGAACATAATGAAAAAAATCTATTTAATTTGCTCCATTATTGTGTTCGCCGGGATTGCTGCGGGCATTTCATTCTTTTTGGTACGTGACGCAAACGCTACGATACCAGAAGATACAAAATTAGTGACGATGAATAATGAGGTATACGACTTCTCTAAAACAAAAAAGAATCTAAAGCTTGTTGAATTTATGTATACACATTGTCCCGATATCTGTCCAACAACTACGATGAAAATGAACTTATTGAAAAAAGACCTTGAAAAAGAAGGAGTATTCGGAAGTGATATTCAGTTCCTCTCTGTAACAATTGACCCTTATCGTGACACTCCTGAAGTATTAAAAAAGCATATGGAACACTTCGAAATTGTAGAGGATGGTAACTGGTTGTTCCTAACGGGAGATCATAACCAATTAAAAAAGGACATGAAACAGATTGAAGAATTAGCTGGAACCTTCCAATTCCAATACAGAGATCCTGGAGACGGCTTCTATGTACACTCAACCTTTGTTTTTCTAGTTGATGAGAATAATAAATTTATTAAAAAGTTTCCAATGGGCGAAGATTTTAACCGTGAAGAAGTATTTTCGAAGATTATGAAAGAATTAGAATAATAACAAGTTAATAACAGACAGTACTGATTAGATGAAAAGAAGACGGGTGAATTGCCTCGTCTTCTTTTTATATGATTGTTTTAACAATTTGTTGTAGAAGTTAATGTTTTACATGGTGGGAGTAATAATAATGATTCTGATCTTGGTTTAGTAAAGCTAACTTGTATCCCAGATTTCTTTAAACTTTCAACTAATTCAATGAGTGTCTTTTTAGGCATAATATAAACTCCTTTAAAAAACCTGATAACACTATTCTACAACATTTTGATGAAAAATCTACGCAATTTTCCAAATTTTAATAAAATATCATATGAAAATTAATCATTAAGGAGTTAATATCAATTGTTTCCCTTCACTACCATGAAGATCGTTCGCATGATAGATTCCGTCAACCCATTCTTCCATTTGATTGTGATACCATTTGCTAAGTGGATGTCCTGATTGACCAGGGCCTACTAAGTGATAACCTTTATTCATATCAGCCGTATCGATGACAAATCTCCAAGAACCACCGTGATTAACAATGCCATCATCTCTAAAGGCTGCTGCCTGTACAGTAACCTGGCTCCCACCTACCGGCATCGTGCCTTCTCTATTAAACAAATAATTTAAAGGTTTGATACTTGATAGCGGGTGTGTAAATGCAACCTGATGGTATTCCCCCCACTTCCAATCCTCTAGTTCACTACCTTGTAAACTTTCAATCTCCGACAATGCTAGTTTAAGAGACTTCTCTAATACGATTTTAAGGCCACCCTTTTCTTCTATCCATGGACCAGGATTTCCTTCATCGGCTCTACGAAGAAGCTCATCAACAGCCTGCCTTTTTCCACCAAACAAGTTCATCATTTCATTAGATATTTCGTCCTTAAATAAAGTATCTTGTATTTTTCTCATCCAAAGGTTAAAAATGAGCGGTGCAGCTTCCTCCTTGTTATCGATATAATCCCAATTTTTTAGGATGCTTAGTGCTTTTTTAACCTTCTGTTCCTCATTAGACTTCAACTGATCTACAAATACTGGAACAAACTCTCTTGCTTGCAAATTCATTAAGTCCATTTGCAGTGCTTGCATATCATCAACGGTTAATTTGTCATTTGTCTGAATAAATTCCTGTATTCTCATTTGTCGATAAGGCTGTGCCCAGTTGTGACTAATATGATAAGGATATTCATCGTTTATAACCTTATTGTTAGCTGTGGATATAAAACCTTCCTTAGGATTAATCACTCTTGGTAGTTCATCATAAGGGACATATCCAATCCATTCGTATTCATCCGTCCAACCTGGTACAGGAAGTAGTCCATCCCCTTTTTTACGAATAGGAATTCTTCCATTCGCTTTATAAGCGATCGTTCCGTCTTGGGAGGCAAATACAAAATTCTGAGTTGGTGTATGGAATTGTTCAAGGGCTTTTTCAAACTCATCCCAATTCTTTGCTTTATTCATGTTTAGTACTGCTTCTAACTCATTTGATGCTTGCAAAGCGGTCCATTGTAAAGACAAAACCGTATCTTTACCACTGTCCGCTGCAAATTCGGATACTACTGGACCATGCCTAGTGATCGTTACCTCATAATCAATCGTCGGTTTATCTTTTACTTTAATTGGTTCTTTAACAATCTGAGCTTTTTCCCATTCATCGTTATATAAAAATTCATCTTTATTCTCAGGGTTTCTTTTTTCAATATATAAATCTTGAACGTCTGGTCCTGTGTTCGTTACTCCCCACGCGATATGTTCGTTATGACCTAGTATAATTCCAGGAATCCCAGCAAAAATAACCCCACTTACATTAAATGTAGGTGCTTCTAGCTGCATTTGGTACCATATGGATGGTGTTGCCAAAGACAAATGAGGGTCATCAGCTAAGAGTGGTTTTCCAGAAGCGGTTTTTTCCCCGCTAACTACCCAGTTGTTACTTCCGTTAAACTCATGCGGTATGACAGCGCTTGCAAAACTAGCTTCAACATCTAGTTCTTCTTTGCTTAGGATAAATGGTGCATCCTTTGGATAAGACGGGAATAAATCATAGGCCTTTTCTTCTGGAAAATTCTGCAGTAAATAATGGCGGAATGCTTGATCTTCCCAATGCCCACCTAAGTCAAACCCCATGAATTTTCCAATCGTTAATGAATCAACAGGTGTCCAATCTTCAGGCTCATATCCCATTAACTTAAACTCAATTGGCCATTTGCCGCTATCTCTTAATTCATTAATGTATTGATTAACCCCTTCAGCAAACCACTCTAAGCTTTGTAAAGGAACACCTGAATATTGCTTCAGTGATAATTCAGCAGCCCTTCTTAATCCCAATGTCCGGAAATACTTATCTCGGTCTACTGCGGCTTCCCCTACTACTTCACTTAATCTACCAGAAGCCTGTCTCCTACTTAAGTCCATTTGAAATAAGCGGTCTTGAGCCTGAACATAGCCTTGTGCGATGAACAAATCTCGTTCAGAGGCCGCTTTTATATGTGGAACGCCATGAGTATCTCGAATAACTTCTACCACATTATCAAGTGTTGATATTTTTACTTCTCCAGTTGTTTTAGGTAAAGACCTTGCTACATAACCATACAATGATACCCCAACAACTAATATTAAAATAACAATTGAGCTAATAGTCCATAAGCCTATTTTCTTCCAATTTATTTTTTTTACTTGTTTTTGTCTTCCTAATTCCATACTCCTACCTCCTTTATGCTTAATTATTCGATAGAGCTTTAAAGATTCCTTCTGAATTCGAAATTTTTTGAAAATAATAGTTTACCTCACCATTTCTTGGTTGGGGGATAAAAAATTCCCCTCTCGCTATAAAAGTGCTATAATGAAAGATATTTTGTGTTTTGGAGGAAAATAAATGATTACAGTAACTGATGTAAGTTTACGTTATGGTGACCGTAAGCTTTTTGAAGAAGTTAATATCAAATTTAATCCTGGTAACTGTTATGGTCTAATTGGCGCTAACGGTGCAGGTAAATCTACATTTTTAAAAATATTATCTGGTGAAATTGAGGCACAAACAGGTGGAGTTCACTTAGGTCCTGGTGAGAGACTTGCTGTGTTAAAGCAGAACCACTATGAGTACGAAGAGTTTGAAGTGTTAAAAGTAGTTATCATGGGTCATAAAAGACTTTATGAAGTTATGCAAGAAAAAGATGCTATCTATATGAAAGCTGATTTTACAGATGAAGACGGTATGAAAGCAGCGGAGCTTGAGGGCGAGTTTGCCGAACTAAATGGTTGGGAAGCTGAATCTGAAGCAGCTATTCTTTTAAAAGGTCTTGGTATTACAGAAGAATTCCATACGAAGAAAATGGAAGATTTAACGGGTTCTGAGAAAGTGAAAGTATTATTAGCACAAGCTCTTTTTGGTCAACCGGACGTTCTACTACTGGATGAGCCTACGAACCATCTAGACATTAAAGCGATTCAATGGTTAGAAGAATTCCTAATTAATTTTGAGAATACAGTCATTGTTGTATCCCATGACCGTCACTTCTTAAATAAAGTATGTACGCACATCGCTGACCTTGATTTCGGTAAAATTCAAATCTATGTTGGTAACTATGATTTCTGGTATGAGTCTAGCCAATTAGCAGCAAGAATGGCATCTGACCAAAATAAGAAAAAAGAAGAAAAAATTAAAGAACTACAAGCCTTTATTGCCCGATTCAGTGCAAATGCATCTAAATCAAAGCAAGCAACTTCTCGTAAGAAGCTACTTGATAAAATTGAGCTAGACGATATTAAGCCATCTTCTCGTCGTTACCCATATGTAGGCTTTACACCAGAACGTGAAATCGGTAATGATTTATTACGTGTAGAAGGTTTAACAAAAACGATTGATGGTGTGAAAGTTTTAAATAACATCAGCTTTATCATGAATAAAGAAGATAAAATTGCCCTAGTTGGAACAAATGAGCTAGCAAAAACAGCTTTATTTAAAATCTTAACGGGTGAAATGGAAGCAGATAGCGGTACATTCAAATGGGGTATCACAACCTCTCAAGCTTACTTCCCTAAAGATAACTCTGAGTTCTTTAATGGTTGCGAACTAAACTTAGTTGACTGGTTACGTCAATTCTCTCCGAACGATCAAAGCGAAAGCTTCCTACGTGGGTTCTTAGGAAGAATGCTATTCTCTGGTGAAGAAGTTCTTAAGAAAGCAAGCGTATTATCTGGAGGAGAAAAAGTACGTTGTATGCTTTCAAAAATGATGTTAAGTGGAGCAAACGTATTGCTACTAGATGAGCCAACGAACCACTTAGACCTAGAGTCGATTACAGCAGTGAATGACGGTTTAATCAACTACAAAGGTTCACTTATGTTCTCATCTCATGACCATCAATTCATCCAAACAATCGCTAACCGTATCATGGAAATCACTCCAAACGGCCTAGTTGACAAGCAAATGACATATGATGAGTATTTAGAGAATGCTGATATTCAAAAGCAAGTTGAGGAAATGTATAAATAATTGTGATGGGAGAGTCCTGATTGTGGGGCTCTCTTTTTTTGATTGGTGGGAGTTGGTTTGATTGGTGGGAGTTGTTTGATTGATGGGAGTTTGTTTGATTGGTAAGGGTAAGTTAGTTTGGTGGTGGGTGGTAAAGTTTGCCTTTTGTTGAGCCAGATTGATCAAGGTTCATTGATTGGAGCAATCTGTTTGCGGTATAAATTGAATCAATTTTTAAGTAATCACGGGCTAGTTTATTGTTTATGGGACTATCAAATAGAAGAAAATAATCGTCTATTGCATTTTGATGTGCATACTTATCAACGTGGTAGCAATGAATACAAAGCCAGGTTGCGTGCTTTCGTATCATACTCAGCTTCTGACAGGACGGGCAAACAACCCCATTTATTATATCTTGTTTTGAAATATCATAACGTTCCAGAACAGGGAAACTTCCTGGTTCATGGTTATTTAATAAATGCTTTGTTATTCTTCTTCTCTTGGTGTTATCTATCTTATCATTTTTGTATTTACATTTAATTATTTCGATTTTATCAATTAAAGCATGACTGTGAATGACTATTTCTGGTGTTAATTCGTGATTATTGGTTTTTATAATACTAGAGGAGTTGCTAATAACCACAAAACATTCAACAGGTATAGTTAGGTTATATTTGGAATGAATCCAATGAAGTAGCTGTAACCTTTGTCTTTTTACTTGAAGAATCGGATCCGGAAAACACTCTTCAATGTCTTCTTTAGTCGTTCGAATCAATTGGTTAAAGTCAGAATCAAAAAATAGAGTTCCATATATATTCTTAACTTCTAAAATCAGAGCAAATGAGTTGGAAAGTAAAAGAGTATCGATTTGGAAGTGGTAATCTTCATGTGGGAGCCGCAAATCGTGGAAAATATGAAATTCATTTGTAGGAAAGTAGTTTAAAAAATAGTCGACTGATTTTTCCCCTTTGTAACCAGCTAAGCTTTTATTAAAATCTGATGTAATAAGTTCCCTTTTGGGGTGGTCCTCTTTTATTCTACGGTGTAGTGCCGCTCTCTTTTTAATTTTTATTGGAAATTTCCGTTCTTTTACTATCAAAATGTAATCATCCTCCTTTTTTGCTTAAGAGATTCTTCATCAGGTCCTCTAATTCCTCCTTAGAAAAAGTGTAGGATTACTTTTTTTGCGAGATTATATTTATTTTTGCGAAAAGCGGAATAATTTTGCGAAAAACTTATTATTCTTGCGAAAACCACAATAATTTTGCGAAAATCTGATTAATTTTGCGAACACAATACTTTTGCTGTTATTCTTGTGAAACCCCCATTATTTTGCGTAAATCCATGTATGCTTGAGAAAACCCATTATTTTGCAAAAATCCATATATTCTTGCGAAAACCAATATTTTTGCGAATATCCATTTATTCTTGCGAAAACTACAATAATCTTGCGAAAATCCATATATTCTTGCGAAAACCAATATTTTTGCGTAAATCCATTTATTCTTGCGAAAACTACAATAATCTTGCGAAAAATCCAATTAATTTTGCGAACGAATCCAAACACATTCCGCCCCCTACTCACCACTCAAAAAAAGCCCGCCAATTCCGGCGAGCCCCCCTTACACATCTTGCTTTTTCGTCTTTCTTCTAGCAGAGTCTCTTTTCACTCCACCAGTCTCAGTATTAGTTGTGCCCTGGCCTTCCACTTGCGGAGAGCCTAGTCCGATGGTTGATGGGTCTTTTTTGCGTTTGCTCACAGGTAACACCTCCCTTGCTTACTTTCTGTTGCTAAAGTCATTTTTATACGAGGGGAATATTTTTTCAACCTTGTCGCATGCTATGATGGGAGGAGGTGTTAGTAATGGCGAAAATTGGAGTAGAACAATCTCTTACTAATGTGCAAGAAGCACTACGTGAAAAGGGTTACGACGTGGTTGAACTACGTCAAGAGAGTGATGTTCAGGGCTGTGATTGCTGTGTTATTACAGGGCTTGACTCAAACGTTATGGGTATGAGTGACACTGTTACGAATGCTGCAGTTATTGAAGCGAACGGACTTTCAGCTGACGAAGTATGTCGACAAGTTGAAAATAAAATGAATTTATAGTTTTTCTCGCATAAATAAACACCGTTCAAAAGCCGAACGGTGTTCTTCATTTAACACAAAACATACTATCTATATACCCTTCTTTTGAGAATGAACCACACTAAACCCACACTCAAAAGAGCGGCTGTAATCAACATATAAACCCTACTATTGTCACGTGCAATAGATCCCTTCGCACCATCCTCTTTCAAAGGCTCTGCTTTAGCAACAACAGCCTCTTCTTTCACTAGTGGTGTCAGTGGAATCGTTTGAATGATTACTTCATGATCATTTTGGATAAAAAGTTCACCAGCAGCAGAAACATTCAGAATCGGCCCCTCTATTGGCACTGTAACGATGGTATCCTTTTCTAACACAAACTTTTCATCACCATGACGGTACTCAGTATCCTTTTCTAACGAGCTTGTCCGATAATGAGTATAGCCATAGTCCAGCAAAGTCATTGTGTCTTTATATATATCATTTTTAAAATCTGCTTTTAAAACGACAGCTGTTAACTCTATTTGCTCATTATGGGCAGTCGTGGCAAGTGTTTGCCTAGACTCGTTTACAAAGCCTGTTTTTCCTCCCGTAATTCCTTCAAATGGAATTTCACCTTTGAGCAATCGATGATGAGTATAGATCGTCGTATCCCAAGATTTACCTTGCCAAGGCAACTCCTTCGTACCAAAAATCTCCTTAAAATCAGGGCTTTTCAAAGCATAATTGGTGATAAGGGCTAGATCATATGCGGTTGTATAATGTTTCTTATCAAAGAGCCCATGAGGATTCGTAAAATGAGTATGATTCACCCCTACCTCAGCCTTTAAAAATTGATTTAGATGATCAGAAAAAGTTTCTATGTCACCGTGAAGATGATCAGCAATGGCATGTGCCGCATCATTTCCAGAATTTATTAACATTCCTTGAACCAACTTCCTTAAAGGAACTTGTTCCCCAGGATTTAAGTATACTCTTGTACCATCAACTTGAACTGATTCCTCACTAACGGTTACCATTTCATCAAGATTCCCTTTTTCAATCGCATATATAGCCGTTGCGATTTTTGTTAAACTAGCAGGATACATTTTTTTCTGGGCATTTTTTTCAAATAATACAGCCCCAGATTTGGAATCAATCAATATTGCAGCCTTACTAACGATATTTAGGTCTTGCTCGTTGCTTGCTACCGCCTTTATTTGAATCGATAAAAATAAGAATAAAGGCATTATTATTAAAATTAACTTTTTCACCTTTACACACCTTGTCTATATTAGGATACTTTTTGATTTTAACAGAATTATCTTATAGTTTCTCCTAATTCTAGTATTTGTTATCGAAACGAAAATTTTATACCATTTATTTACAAAAAGAGACTGTCCCAACTTTGAGACAGCCTCTTTTCATCTATTCAATGCTCGGTGTTTTCAAGTGATTCATCTGTTTTCATTTTCATCATAAAATCCCTTAAATAATCAACAAAATGATCATCTCTAGTCAACCAAGCGGCATGATTCCTTTTAACATACTTTTCCGCTTCCCTAAAACTATCAAATATTTGCTCATGACGCTCACCATTTTCTTCAACAACCCAATGATGCTCCCCTGTCATATAAATAAAAAATTTATCTTCTTTACGATTTTCGTATAGACTTCCTTGAGGAGTGTTTTTTAAATTGAAATGATTTCGAAAGGCATCTTGTCTCATAGGTTCAGTTATAAACGCTCCTTTTACATACAGTTCATATGCTTCTTCATTAATAGAACAGCCCGCTGCTTTTGCATGACCGCCCCCTCCATATAAATCAGCGATGGCAGAGACATCAACATGATCATGGATGGTTCTAAAACTAATCTTTTTTCCACCTAGATTTAAAATGGCGATGTAATCGAGGTGTTCATTTTCTTTTCCTAGCTCATTTCCCAGTTCTGAGTGATAATTCTCAGCATGAACAATTCCAGCGCAATAATCACCAATAAACGTTTGAACAATTTCTCTCTTCTTTCTTCTTATGTAGCGCTCAATTTTTTCCTCTTCCATTTCTAAAAGCTTTTTCTCAAATTCGTCAAATTCAAAATGTCTACTCTTTTGAATTCTCGCAACCATCTTCTCTTCAAAATCTTCTATAGAGCCCATGAAAAATAAGTCATTTAAGTGCTTCGCAGTAATATTGTCATTTTCATCCCATTCCCAAGTATCGTACTGACGAACAAGCTCAACAAATTCGTGTAGAGCTGGTGTTGGTTCAATTAACCGATGCTGAATTAAATACTCATAAAATAAGGAAGTGGCACATGCTAAACGCCCATCATCGTACTCTACTCTTACACTCCCCCAGCTATAGTCATTAAAATGAAGAGCTGTTTTGTGATGGTCAATTAACTTGAGCCTTCCACGGTTCTTTACAAATTCATCTACTCTCTTCGTGTTCTCTTCGTTGATTGATAAATCTGTAATAAACACGAACTTGTCTTTATTTCTTTTATCATTGGCCCTTTCTAAATAACGAGCCACCTGATGATTGAGACCCATGACAGAATTATAACTAACTTCAACTTGATCTTTAAACGCAATCTTAGCCACGATTCCGCACCCTACTCCGTCTAAGTCATTATGTGTAAATAGTTGGTACATTCCCATCACCTTAAAAAAATAATCTTTTTCTAAAAATAGCTGTCCTTCTTCAATATAAACAACAACGATTTTAGAAAAGAGTTGTACAGTTTAGTTTGTAGTTTTGGAATTTTTCTATACAGATTGTTGTTAACGAATAAGTCCTTCAACAACACTCTAGAATTAATTTCCAAAGAATTTGAACCATTTCAAAAAAGTAGACAAGTTCTACCTCCTAGTACGCATATAATGTATGGACAACTTATAGGAGGGGTGTTTATGCAATTTCTAGTTATTAAGAAACGTTCTTTAGTCTTTATTCTACTTATTTTCCTTACGATAGCATCAGCTTCAGTTTGGTACTACATGAATCTAAATACACTACCCGTTATGAATCAGCCATCTCAAGATCAAGCTAGAGTCATTCATATGGTTACAGGTGAATTTAAGTCTACAACAGAGGATGGTAAAGAAATTGAGGCTTACAGATGGGATCCTGGAACCATTCTTATTAACAAGGGTGAAAAAGTTAAATTAGTGATTTACGGTGTAAACGGAAAAGAACATCCATTTATGATTGAAGGTACCAACATTAAAGGGACTGTGAAAAAAGGTGAGGAAACGGTTGTGGATCTTCAATTTGATCAAGAAGGTACATACAGACTTATCTGTTTAACACACCCTGATAAAAACAGTAGTGGCCCAATGATTGCTTATATTGTAGTTGATTAATGTGCTCTGAGGCTGTTTTGTTGTTACAGTAAACAAAGCAGCCTCACCTTTTCTTCGCACTAAAGTCCATTCACTTTTCATCCGCATATATCCTCCAACATTTTTATATATTTAATTTCCTCTTTTGTTCAAATTCCTTTCATCATTTTTAAATGTCACGAAATCTCCAAATGCTCGACCTCTTTTTAACTGTTAGTGGCGTTACAATAGTGTTAATTGAAGAGCACCAACAATCAATTATAGTACAGTTTTGCAACTCATTAACTGTTAAGTACACTTTTACGATTGAAATATACCACACAAAACCAATGTTCATAATAATGTCAAATTACAAACCCAAAAGTGTGATGTACTTCACATTTAAAACTGTTATACTTCATTTAAGATTAAATTGTAATAACTGTTATATATATAAATTAACTTAAGAGGTGGACCATCATGGACCAATGGAAAGGTTTTTCAACAGGTAGTTGGCAAAGAGAAGTAAATGTACGAGACTTTATTCTAAAGAATTTCACTCCATATGAAGGAGATGATTCATTTTTAGAAGGTCCTACAGAAGCAACAACTGAACTTTGGAAACAAGTGATGGAATTAACGAAAAAAGAACGTGAAAACGGTGGAGTTCTTGATATGGATACGGAAGTTGTATCTTCCATTGTCTCTCACGGCGCTGGTTATTTAAATAAAGAGCTTGAAAAAGTAGTGGGTGTTCAAACAGATCAACCATTTAAACGTTCCCTTCAACCTTATGGTGGAATAAGAATGGCTCAACAATCTTGTGAGTCTTACGGATTTGAATTAAATAAAGAAATCGAGAGAATTTTTACAGAATATAGAAAAACTCATAACCAAGGAGTTTTTGATGCATATACAGATGAAATGAAGCTTGCTCGTAAAGTAGGTATTATCACTGGCTTACCTGACGCATATGGTCGTGGACGTATTATCGGCGACTATCGACGTGTAGCCCTTTACGGTGTTGATTTCTTAATCGCAGAGAAGAAAAAAGATTTAGCTGGTACTACAGCTGTTATGAGCGAAGATGTAATTAGATTGAGAGAAGAAATCTCAGAACAAATTCGTGCATTACAAGAGTTAAAACAACTAGGAGAGATTTACGGTTTTAATTTATCACAACCTGCTACTAATGCAATAGAAGCTTTCCAATGGTTATATCTAGCTTACCTTGCTGCTATTAAGGAGCAAAATGGTGCTGCAATGAGTCTGGGGCGTGTTTCCACTTTCCTAGATATCTATATTAATAGAGATTTTCAAAACGGGTTTATCACAGAGGATGAAGCTCAAGCACTAGTTGACCACTTTGTTATGAAGCTTCGTTTAGTCAAATTTGCTCGTACTCCAGATTATAATGAATTATTTAGTGGCGACCCAACTTGGGTTACGGAATCAATTGGTGGAATGGCTATGGATGGACGTCCTCTTGTAACTAAGAGTTCTTTCCGTTTCTTGCACACATTATCTAACCTTGGCCCTGCACCAGAGCCTAACTTAACAGTCTTATGGTCAACACAACTACCAGAAGGCTTCAAAAAATATTGTGCAAAAATTTCCATTGAGACAAGTTCGATTCAATATGAAAATGATGATGTGATGCGCCCTGAATGGGGAGACGATTATGGAATCGCATGCTGTGTTTCAGCTATGGAAATTGGTAAGCAAATGCAATTCTTTGGAGCACGTGCTAACTTAGCGAAAGCCCTTCTATATGCGATTAATGGCGGTAAAGATGAAAAGTACAAAATCCAAGTTTCACCTGAGTCTTCCCCTATTACTTCAGACATTCTGAATTACGATGAAGTACTGGCAAAATTTGATCAAACAATGGAATGGCTTGCTGGGCTTTATATCAACACATTAAACGTGATTCACTATATGCATGATAAGTACAGCTATGAAAGAATTGAAATGGCATTACATGATTCACAGATCCTTCGTACTATGGCGACTGGTATTGCTGGACTAAGCGTTGTGGCAGACTCACTGAGTGCGATTAAATATGCAGAAGTGAAAGTTATTCGTGACGAGGATGGAACTGCTATTGACTTTGAAATTAACGGAGATTTCCCTAAATACGGTAACAATGATGACCGTGTAGATAGTATCGCTGTAGAACTAGTAGAAACTTTTATGAAAAAACTTCGTAAGCATAAAACTTACAGAGATTCACTAACAACAATGTCTATTTTAACGATTACTTCTAACGTTGTTTATGGTAAGAAAACAGGTAATACACCAGATGGTCGTCGTGCAGGTGAGCCTTTTGCTCCTGGTGCGAACCCTATGCATGGTAGAGATACAAAAGGTACTCTAGCTTCCCTATCTTCTGTTGCAAAATTACCATATAGCTATGCATTAGATGGTATCTCAAATACTTTCTCTATCGTGCCAAAAGCTTTAGGAAAAGATGATGATAGCAGAATTCGTAATTTAGTGAGTATTTTAGATGGTTACTCTATCAAACAAGGTCACCATTTAAACGTAAACGTATTTAATAGAGAAACATTACTTGATGCAATGGAGCACCCAGAAGAGTATCCACAGTTAACGATTCGCGTATCCGGTTATGCCGTTAACTTCATTAAATTAACTAGAGAACAGCAGCTTGACGTAATCAACCGCACATTCCATGGTTCAATGTAATTAAGAAAAGCGTAAGCGCCCGTTTAGCGACGTATGGACTGGAGCGCCTCGACTGAGATAAAGGAAACACGAAGAGCGTCAGCGATTCGATGTTGACTTATCGTAGGGAGAGGAGCGAAGTACACTAGTCGCTGGGCGTTGGAGCTAGACAGTAATCTAAATTCAGAAAACATATACTTCCTTATCTAGAAATAACTGGATCGTATACATGTTATTATTACGCTCCCCCTTTTCTTCATGGAATGAACACCAATGTAAAACAGCAAGCTTATCTCGAGAGGAGTACACATCATGAACGGAAACATACATTCAATCGAAACATTTGGAACAGTAGATGGTCCTGGCATTCGCTATGTCATTTTTACTCAAGGTTGTCTTCTGCGCTGTCAGTTCTGTCATAATGCAGATACTTGGGAAATAGGGACTGGTAAAGTTATGTCTGTTTCTGAAATCATTGATGACTTAAAATCCTACCTTCCTTTTATCGATGCATCTGGTGGTGGTATTACGGTTAGTGGTGGTGAACCACTTCTACAAATCCCCTTCTTAATTGAATTATTTAAGGAGTGCAAAAAACTTGGAATCCACACAACCATTGATTCATCGGGCGGCTGTTTTTCACATGCGGAGCAATTCCAAAGAAATCTAAAGGAGCTATTACAATATACGGATCTGGTGTTATTAGACTTAAAACATATTGATAGAAAGAAACATATTAATCTAACGGGCATGGCAAATGACCACATTTTGGAGTTTGCTAAATACCTATCAGATCAAAAGGTCCCAATTTGGGTGCGACATGTTTTAGTCCCTACCGTTTCAGATGATGAAGAGGATTTAAGAAGACTAGGTGAATTTATTCAAACATTGTCTAACGTTGAAAGAATTGAAGTCCTTCCCTACCATAAGCTTGGTGTATATAAATGGGAAGCTTTGGGCTTGGAATACCCTTTAAAGGATATTGAGCCACCAAGTGATGAAAAGGTCGAGTTAGCAACAAATTTATTAAATGGTCAGTAGAAAGTGCTATGCTATTTTAGTATAGCACTATTTTTTTACCACATATTTCTATATAATAGAGGTAGGTGGTGAAATACGTTGGTATTGAATATAAAAAACAGAAAAATTTACATGTACTTACTTTTAACAAGTTTGATTATTTTTACAAACTTTTTGCTGTACCGTTTGCCTTCATTGCAGCCTATTTCAAGTGAAGTTGTATTAGGTTCTATAATTGATTTTTTGCTAGTTATTCCAATTTTGACTTATTTCTTGATTATTAGAAAAAAATATTCACTTAAATATCTTGGATTAGCCTTACTTGCTGGGTATGGAGTAGCATATTTTATTATTCCTAGTAATCATATGCAACAATACTCCTTTGTACCATATGTTGTTGCATTTTCAGAGGGATTACTCTTTTTATTAGAACTATACATTCTTTATAAAATAGTAATACAGTTCCCTAAATTGCGTAAAGAATATAAAAGATTAAGTTCCGAAAATTCTTTTTTTCAATACAATCTGAAGAAAACTCTTGATATACATTTACCTAAAAATCGTTTACTTTATGTTTTCCTTTCAGAACTATCCGTTTTCTACTATTCTTTATTTTGTTGGCGTAAGAAAGTGAATGTACCAAATGGAATATCATTTACGTATCACAAGAAAACAAGTGTGATTGCTGTTTATGTTATGCTCATTCATGCAACAGTTATTGAATCAATCGGTCTACATTACTTGTTACATCATTGGAATGAAATAATAGCCTATATACTATTGTTTTTTAATATTTATGGAGTACTTTATTTTATTGGTGAAATACAAGCCGCTAGATTAACACCATATTTATTAGATGATCAGAAACTATATCTACAAACTGGATTATCGAAAAGTATGGAAATCCCCCTAGAAAATATTAAAGAATTAAAATATTTTGATGGTCCTGAAAAGTTTTCAAAACAAGAACTAAAAACTATGTACGATGCTAGGGTTGTAGATTTTATGGTTGAAAAACCAATGTTCGATCTCCTTCTAAAAGAAGAACAAACTTTGTCACTAATGTATGGAATAAAAAGAAAAGCCAACCGTGTGGTCCTTAACGTAGATGAACCTCAAAAGTTTCTTAATGAAATACAGGCTAGATTAACAAACACTGAGAAGTAAATTTCTCAGTGTTTTCTATTTTATTAGAGTACTATTTGCTATAATGATAGTTACTATATACTCCAGCTTAGGAGGTATGTTAATGCAGCAATGGTTAAACGAATTGAGTCAGTTTTTAAGCGAACCATTTTTTACGATGGTTGGAGATACGAACCAAGTCCCCCTTCTAGCAGCCTTTATTCTTGGATTAATAGGAGCGGTTGCACCTTGTCAATTAACAGGTAACATAGGAGCCATTACCTTTTATGGAACAAAAACATTAAATCAAAATAATCGTTGGGTCGATGTACTCTTTTTTTTACTAGGAAAAATAGCGGTCTTTTCCCTACTAGGTCTATTAGTTTGGCTAATCGGCCAAGAATTTCAGCTTTTATTGCCTGAATACTTGTCCCTTTTTAGAAAACTATTGGGTCCTCTATTTATCCTTGTTGGATTGATTCTACTAGGAATATTAAAAATACCTTTTCTTGAGAGAATAACAGCTCCTCTCTCAAATATAAATCATTCAGGCAAATGGGGCTCATTTTTGATGGGTGTTAGCTTTTCATTAGCTTTCTGTCCCACTATGTTTTCTTTGTTCTTTTTCACACTAATGCCCATTGTCGTAAGTTCGTCATATGGAGCAATCTTACCTTCTGTATTTGCTATAGGAACGACTATACCTGTTATTATTGTCTTAGCCCTTATTTATCTATTTGGTTTAGATGGATCATTCATAAAAAAAGGGCGTAAAATAGGCAGTATGATTCAAAAAAGCGCAGGATTCTTTTTAATCTTATTAGGATTATTTGATGCACTTGCCTACTGGAGATAAGTAAAGGGAGAACTCATTTTGAGTTCTCCCTTTTAGATTACTTCCACCAATCATCAAACATAGTAGTGGGTGGTCTTCTCTTATGTTCGGTTACTAAATACCGTTTTTCAACTTTTTCTGCTACTTCTTGAGAAACTTCTTTTCCTTCAAGATAGTCGTCTAACTCATCATAAGTAATTCCTAATTCTGTCTCATCGGCTTGCCCAGGCTTTTGGTCTAGCAAATCTGCTGTTGGCACTTTTAGATAAAGGGATTCTTCCGCACCAAGTTCCTGCAACAAAGCCTTCCCTTGTCGTTTAGTTAATCCAGAAAGAGGAAAAATGTCCGCCCCTCCATCTCCATGCTTCGTAAAAAATCCTGTTACTGCTTCAGCCGCATGGTCTGTCCCTATGACTAATAAGTTATCTTGACCACCAATTGCATATTGGGCAATCATTCTCATTCGTGCCTTTACATTCCCCTTATGATAATCTCTCAACGGGGAATCGACTGTAATTTGATCATATTCCTTTTGTACAGCATCAACGGGTTCCTTAATATTAAATGTATATTGCTCATCTGGTTGAATAAAAAATAAAGCTCTTTGTGCATCATCTTCATCCTTTTGTACACCGTATGGAAGTCGAACAGCTGAAAACTTTGCTTCATAGCCTTCGTTACGTAATTCCTCTACAGCAAGCTGTGCAAGTCTACCAGCTAGAGTGGAGTCTTGCCCTCCGCTAATACCTAGGGCATACCCCTTTGCATTGGTTTTTCTTAAATAATCTTTTAAAAAATTAATTCGTGTTCTGATTTCTTCTTTAGGATTAATATGTGGATTGACATGTAAGTCTTCCATAATCTTTTTTTGCATATTCATGAGAGAAATCCTCCCTGTTATTTGCTTAAAATGAATTAACTACTCCGCTCTAACGTTTACTAACCTTCATTTTTTCTCGCACTTCATTGATATTGTTCATTTTGTTATCCCAGCATTTCTGACTTAAATCAACAGGATATTCTTCAGGGTTTAGTGATCTTGTATACTCTTCCCATAAAAGCGTTAAATTTTCTTTTGCATATGTTTGCATTTCTAATAAACTTGGGCTTGCATAAACCTGTTTGCCGTCTACAAAAATATCCTGATGAAGATCTTTTGCTTCAAAATTAGTTACAAACTTACTGACATACGTATGGACTGGATGAAACATCTTAAGTCTTTCTTCTTTTTGTGGTTCTTCATCCTCCATCGTTATGTAGTCACCTTCTGATTTTCCGTTTGCCAAATTGATAATTCGATAAAGCTTTTTAAGCCCCGGTGTTGATACTTTTTCAGGATTGCCACTAATTTTAATCGTGTCAACCATCTTTCCGTTTTCGTCTTCGATGGATACTAATTTATAAACGGCACCCAAAGCCGCTTGATCAAAAGCCGTAATGAGTTTTGTACCAATACCCCAAATATCAATTTTTGCACCTTGTGCCTTTAAGTTCATAATGGTGTATTCGTCTAAGTCATTCGAAGCAACAATTTTTGTATTTACAAAGCCAGCATCATCTAACATTTTGCGTGCTTTTTTTGATAAATAAGCTAAATCACCACTATCTAAGCGGATTCCTTTAAAATTGATCTTATCTCCAAGTTCTTTTGCTACTTTAATCGCATTTGGAACACCTGATTTTAGCGTGTCGTATGTATCAACTAAAAAAACACAGTCTTTATGTCTTCGAGCGTACTTATGAAAAGCCGTATACTCATCTTTATATGCCTGTACAAGAGAATGAGCATGAGTCCCTGATACTGGTATCCCAAATTTTTTCCCCGCTCGCACATTTGACGTTGCATTAAAACCACCAATATAAGCAGCACGGGTTCCCCAAATAGCAGCATCCATTTCATGTGCTCTTCTTGTACCAAATTCCATTGCTACTTCATCCCCAACGACCTGCTTAATGCGCGAGGCCTTTGTAGCAATTAATGTTTGGTAGTTCACAATATTTAATAGAGCTGTTTCTATTAGTTGAGCTTCAGCAAGCGGCGCCTCTACCCTTATTAAAGGTTCATTACCAAAAACAAGTTCTCCTTCTACAACGGAACGGATGTTACCTGTAAACCGCACTGTCCTTAAATAATCGATAAAATCTTCTGAGTAGCCAGCCTCACTTTTCAAATAATGTAAGTCACTATCACTGAATTTGAAATTCTTTATATAATCGATTACACGATCTAAGCCCGCAAACACCCCATATCCATTTCCAAATGGTAGGGTTCTGAAATACATTTCAAATACTGCCTTTCGAGAATGAATGCCATCTTCCCAATAGGTTTCGGTCATATTAATTTGATATAAATCTGTATGCAGAGCTAAACTGTCATCTTGATAAACGTCCTCCATGTTGTTTCCTCCTTAAACGATCTTACCATTTAAACAACCTGTAAAATGCCCTAATGCCCATTTATGACCATCTTGATTAAAACTAGCCACAGCTTTTTCATGTACAACAATTTTAAACCCTTTGTTATAAGCATCAACCGCTGTATGTAAAATGCAAATATCCGTACAAACACCTACTAGATGTACTTCTTCTATATTTCTTGCACGCAATTTCATTTCGAGGTCTGTACCGGCAAATGCACTGTATCTAGTTTTATCCATCCAATATACATTGTCGGCATTTTTATTTTGTTCATATACATCACTTAATTTTCCGAACAAATCTCTTCCGCCCGTCCCATGAATGTTATGCGGAGGAAACAATGCTGTTTCTGGGTGGAATGGATCATTCTCATAATGTACATCGATAGCAAAAACAACATAATCTCCTTCACGTATGAATTGTTCTGTAATAGAACAGATTTCTTCCTCTATCTTTTCGCCTGGTTCTCCAACCGGTAAAGCACCATTCACAAAATCATTTGTATAGTCAATGTTTAGCAATGCCTTTTTCACTGTAAATTGCCTCCCTTTTCAATTCGAATACATCTCTATATATAATAATCAATCCTTTACTTGATTACCATATTTTACTCTGAAAAGAGCCCACGCAACCAACATATCAGTCGAATAGCATGAATAGGTAAGAGGCTCCCCCTTTAAAACCTTAAAAGGAGGCATATTATGAGCTGGAGGAAGTTCCTTTTCATATTCATTCCTGCTATATTCATCCTGATTATCCCTTTTTTCTTTATTGAAAATCAGTCATCAAATGACCAACCTTCACACAATAATAATCAACCCCAAAATAACAAAGATAAGGATAAAAATAAAGAAAGTTCCTCTGAAAACGGACAAAACAACAGTAAAGACAAAGAACAATCCGATTCAAAAGAAATATATTGGGGTGTAGATTCGGCCTCTTTTACAACGAATGAATTATTTTCCTGTGTTAGAGATAATTTTGGCAAGCCTAAAGTTTGGGGTAGATATTTAGGTACGATTGATGGAGTATCAAGCGGCTTAACTAAAGACGAAATAAAGCTGCTACAAGACAACAACATTAAGATACTATTAATTAACAACCAATTTACGGATGCTTCAGGATATGACAATGGTGTAGAACAAGCAAAAAAGGGGATTAAAATTGCGGAGGATCTGGGAGCTCCAGATGGAGTAGCCATTTTTGCAGACATTGAACCAGAGTACCCGGTTGATTCTGCATTTATTCAAGGCTGGTTTGATGAAATGAGCAATTCTAAATATGAACCAGGGATATATGGTGTTTTTTCAAATGAGCAAGCATTACTCGATGCCTTTAATGCTGCAGTCGAAGAGAATTCTCAACTATTAAAGGATGTTATACTTTGGACAGCTTTCCCACAGGAAGGAATTACGACAAAAGGCAAAGCACCTAAATTTAATCCAGAAGGACCGAAAGACTCCCTCCTATATGGCTGGCAATATGGAATTGATGCAGAAACATGTAATATTGATACCAACCTCTTTAATGGTAGGTTATTAGATTATTTATGGTAGTTTATTATGTTCGGTGGGCTGTTTATAATAACAGCTCCTTTTTGTATGAAACTTTACTAAATTTTTCTCGTATATACATAAATAACTTAGTTTGCTATACCATTGATATTGGAATATAATTTTTATCATAACCTATTAATTCGAGGTGAGAACTTGTACGAATTTCTCTCAGACCTTACACATATTTCAACCATATATACATTATACGGTAGTATCCTTTTAGGTTTTATTATTAAATATATTTGGAATTGTAACATTGAATTTCAGTTTAAGGACATAAAAAACACTTCTACATCATTGGGTGTAAGTACTTACCCGTTGATCGTTTTTGATGCTATAACTGGACATAATCAACCAATCTTTCAATGGATGGTTAAACGTAGAAGGCGAAAAGAGCCCAGCAATGATGATATAGATGTAAATTTTCCTCCACTTTTAAAAAAAATAAAAATATCGGAGGAAAACAAATATGAAACTAAAAACTTTTTATATTGCATTAATGACAATTTCCATCACATTTATCTTAACAGCCTGCTCACAAAATACAGATCAGAATGATGGTTTATTTCATAACCTTTTTGTAGAGCCATTCACTAATGCAATCCATATAATCGGAACCTTCTTTAATGGCAGTTTTGGGCTGGCAATCATCATGATTACATTACTGATTCGCCTCATTTTAATGCCCCTTATGTTTAAGCAGTATAAAAATCAGCAAGTAATGAAAGAAAAAATGGATTTATTGAAACCAGAAATGGACGAGATTCAGAAAAAGCTAAAAGAGACAAAAGACATTAAGGAACAACAAACTCTTCAACAGGAGATGTTCAGTTTATATAGAAAACATGGCGTGAACCCACTTTCAATTGGTTGTTTACCTATGCTTATTCAAATGCCAATTCTAATGGGTTTTTATTATGCCATTAGAGGCTCTGAAGAAATTGCGACACACTCCTTTCTATGGTTTAATTTAGGTTCTCCAGATCTATGGATTACCGCTTTAGCTGGAATTGTTTATTATTTACAGTTTAAAGTTTCATCGACAAATATCCCATCGGCTCAGCAGCAACAAATGAAACTAATGGGACTCCTATCCCCTGTTATGATTGTTATGTTTTCATTTAATGCGCCAGCTGCCCTTCCTTTATATTGGGCTGTAGGTGGGGGATTTTTAATTATTCAAAGTTTAATTGGGAAACGTTTGTACCAATCTAAAGCATCCTATGTCGAAACAGATGGTCAAAAAGCTTAAAATAAAATGGTCTGTTAGCTTTAATGAGCTACAGACCTATTTTTTTACGATAAATAACCTAAAAATGCTGCCAGAATACCAAAAAAATAAGTCATCAATAAGTAGACAACGGCGTGAAAATTGGCTTTCTTTTGTACCATTTGAATGAATTCAACTTTTAATGTAGAGAAGGTTGTGAATGCCCCTAAAAAACCTATACCTAATAAAGAATACCACATTCCGTCTATATCGTGACCTAACAACCATCCTAAAAGAAATGACCCTACTATATTCACAATAAACGTGCCTAATGGAATCGGGTAATTCGAGTGAGTTTTAAAGTAGGTTCCAATTCCAAAACGGAAAATTGCACCGGCGAATCCTCCTAGAGCAATCCAAATGATATTCAACCCAACAATCATTTATTTTCACCTACCTGCTCTGTTTCGCCTTTTTGGTACAATCCAATATAAGCTAAAAATAAACCTCCAAAAATGCTTAGAAATAAATAAATGAAAGCAGATATATAATGATGATTTTGAAATAAAGCAATGGTTTCATTACTTAAGGTAGAGAAGGTTGTAAAGGAACCTATCAAACCTGTACCAATCGCAGAAGCAAATTCAGGTTTGATTTTATTAGTGGATATAAAGTTTTTCGTAAACCAGCCTAGGAAAAAAGCACCCACGAGATTCGCGATAAGAGTGCCATATGGAAAGCTTGTCTCTGCATGGTGAAAAGTTAGTAGAAACAATAAATACCGTAATACACTCCCAATCGCCCCTCCTAGACCAACTAATAGATAAATAAACAAACAATACCCTTCCTTCAACAAAAAACTGTTAGCAATTGGCTAACAGTTTTCTTGTGGGATCAATTTCTTTATACTACACAAGTTCAAAGTAATCTTTATAATAACCGCCGACTTTTCCACTGTTATCAACAATGAAGTAGAATTCTTCCGTTTCATTTTTCACGTCATA
This sequence comes from Robertmurraya mangrovi, assembly GCF_034427655.1. Taxonomy (NCBI): domain Bacteria; kingdom Bacillati; phylum Bacillota; class Bacilli; order Caryophanales; family Bacillaceae; genus Robertmurraya; species Robertmurraya mangrovi. The sequence goes on along the minus strand of NZ_JAXOFX010000027.1, from coordinate 4,411 downwards.
CGTTTGATTCTCAGTTAACTTTTGGTTAACTATGTATTTTTCTGCATTTGTATGAACGCATTTAACCTTTTTTAATGTTTCTGTGTTGTTCCACTTTAAATGTAACATGTATTGCCACTCCTTCAAATAACTTATATCTATTATAATGAATATTCTTTCTCCTCTGCAACTACATTGTCACGTCTATGTTTAAAAGAAGGAAGGCGAAACATCTTTTTACGTATTTTTTTTATCTGATTATGATCAAAGGTGTACATTTCACGTGTTACTACATTTCTTAAAGTAACATAAGTTTTATTGCATATCGTATCGAGTCGAATAAACTCAAGATTTTCGTAGTATTTATTGTCGTACACCACTTCATAATAGCCATTTTCAGCAAATAACTTCATATGATGACCCTCTTTCTGAGATGGTGGTAATAGTGGTTTACCACTCTTGTTGCTTGTTTTAAACATTTTTGCAACATTTTTCTCAGAAAGCGGTTTTCTAAAGAAAATTATTATTTATTCAAATTCTTTTTATTTTATTTATTCAATTCTTCCCATTCACTTAATTGCACGACTCCAAGCTCTCTTCTCGGAGGATTTTCTAACACGCTAATGTACTCTAAGGAGTTACCATCTGGGTCACTAAAATAGACCGACGCAGCTGGCATCCAAGCATGTACCATTGGCTCCGTTCCTGGCAATCCGAATGATTCTTCAGCTTTAATTCCTTTTTCTTTCAACCAATCAATGGAATTTTTTAAATCATCTAATGAAATTGAAAAGGCAATATGTCTTCTCGGTACTTCTTTATCGGTTTCCCATATTCCTAAGAGATTCTCTTTACTTTCAACATCTCCAAGAAAGAAAAATGCTACCCTTCTTTCCTCAATAACATAGTCCAAAGTAAATCCTAAGCGTTTGTAAAATTGAATAGATCTTTCTAAATCAGAAGTCATTAAGTGTGCTTCATATAATTTCGCCTGTTTCATTATTAAACCACCTTTACTAGTTATAGCCTTAGTATAATTTTTCTAAAGGAGACAGGAATCGCCTAGAAGCATGAAACATTATACAACTTTAGTAGGATATATATCTGGTTAAAGAGTTATAACTCTAAAGTTAACATAATATAATTATAGTTAATAAAAAAGATTAATACTTATTTAAATATCAATCTCTACTCCTAATCTTTTTAAATCTAGTTGTAGCTTTTTAAAGTACCCTTCGCTTACTCTACCCTTGGATCCTCTTAAAATTTCAGTGGCGTAATGAATGGGTGGTGCACTTTCTTCTTTCTTCTCATATACATGAAAGGTAAGAACATCTTCATGTAATTTCCCATCTGCTTTTACAGTAACAAACGTCGGTCGATAACACTTTGAGTAAAACCCTTCCCTCTTAAACAGGTAAGAAATCGCTTCAAAGGGTAACTCATAAAGAATTCCTTCCGTTTCTCCCCCATCTTCAAGGATATCAGCTCTTCCACCGTCCTGGGCAGAATATAAGTACTTCATAGAATAACCTTGTAACACTCCAACGCCAATCACTTTATTAAAATAATGGTCAACTTTTGCAAGTTTAAATCTATCATCGTCCATACAGGAACCATAGGCAAGATAACTTACCGTTTGATGTGGATTTTTTAACATCCGATAGAGCTTCCAATCACCATAAGGGACTTCCTCTTGTAGCAACTCTGGTCTATTACAAATATACACAAAAACCTCTTCTTCCCCTATATCCGTATAGACCTTTCTAAAAACTCTTTCGTAGAGGTTGTTCTTACGTCCAGGTACATAATCTTCAAGTAAATCTAACTGGTTAAGTTGACTCTTACTAACTTCATAGATTTCTCCGTACACCTTATCATTCTCATGTAGAGTCATTGTGGGGTAATTATTATAAGTGTCATATAATGTACCGTAAATCCAAGCTTGCTCTGCCATGCATTTACAATCTTTGAGAAGATGATGATTTCTTTCATTCTTTCGAAGCGTCCCGTAAACAAATACTCTCTCCATATTTACCTCCTACTTTGCCACGATAAAAAAGGACGGTTACCCGCCCTTTAGTATAATACTGTAATTAATGCTGGCACTGGCATTGTGGAAGCTGTGCTATTACTGGAACTTCACAAATGACCGGCTTCATGTTTTTTACATCTGATTTTTTTGAATATCTATAATGTGGCACCTTATTTAGTTCTTTATTTTTTAATTTGTACAGTTCAGAAATATGATAAAAATGATGATACATATTTTATTTCTCCTCTCATTCCTTTTGTTAATCTAAATATACTATCATCCTAATTTCCACACATTGGTAATCAGTTTGATTTACACTACAACTTTAGATTGAGAAAGGTAGGAGAAAAAGTATGTTCCCTATTTTATAAGATTGATTCATTCATTAGTTTAACATTTTCAATTGCTTGTTCTCTAAGGCGATACTTTTGGATTTTTCCTGAGGCCGTCATTGGGTAAGCCTCTGTAAAATCAATATACTTCGGTATTTTATGACGTGAAATTTTCCCTTTACAATAGTCTTTTATTTCATCAACTGATGATTGTTGACCCTCTTTTAAGATAATCCATGCAGATACTTCTTCACCGTAAACAGAATCTGGAACACCAACCACTTGTACGTCTAATACCTTTGGATGTGTATATAAAAATTCTTCTATCTCACGTGGATAAATATTTTCTCCACCTCTAATAATCATATCTTTTAGGCGTCCTGTAATTTTACAATAGCCATTTTCGTCCATTACAGCAAGGTCACCAGTATGTAACCAGCCGTCCTCATCAATGGCATCTTGGGTAGCTTCAGGATTATTGTAGTATCCTTTCATCACATGGTAGCCTCTTGTACATAATTCACCTTGCGTTCCTCTTGGTACCTCGTTCGATGTACCTGGTTCGACAATTTTCACTTCTACTTGTGGAAGTGCCTTACCAACAGACTCTACACGCAATTCTATCGGATCGTCTGTTCTTGTTTGAGTAATAACAGGAGAAGATTCTGTTTGTCCATAAGCAATCGTAATTTCAGAAGCACCCATTTTTTCAATAACTGCTTTCATTACTTCTATTGGACAATTTGACCCTGCCATAATCCCGGTTCTTAATGAAGATAAGTCATATTGATTAAACTCAGGATCATTAAGTTCCGCAATGAACATTGTCGGTACACCATGAAGTCCCGTACACTTCTCATCTTGTACCGCTTGAAGCACCTTTTTCGGACTAAATTCTTGAATAGGTACCATAGTTGCACCTACAGACACACAAGCAAGTGTTCCTAATACACATCCAAAACAATGGAAGAAAGGAACTGGAATACATAGACGATCTTCTCTTTCAAGCTTCATACAATTAGCAATATTATAGGCGTTATTAACAATATTTGAATGAGTTAACATGACACCTTTAGGGAATCCCGTTGTTCCGGAGGTGTATTGCATATTTATGACATCATCTGAATCTAAAGAATTCATCCTTTGGTCAAGTAACTCCTCTGATACACTCTCACCCATCTTTAATATGTCATCCCAACTAAATGTACCAGGATAACGATTTTCACCAAGAACGATAACATTTTTCAAGAAAGGTAGTCGCTCACTATTTAATTGTCCCGGTTCACTTTTGTTTAATTCTGGAACGATTTCATAAAGCATTTCTATGTACGATGCATCACGGAATGTCTCCATTAAGATGATAGTGGTAGACTCCGACTGTTTTAATAAGTATTCTAGTTCTGCTGTGCGATAATTTGTATTAACAGTAACTAACACAGCACCCATTTTTCCCGTTGCAAATTGGCAAGTTAGCCATTCTGGTTTATTCGTTGCCCACACGGCAATGTTCTCGCCTTTTTCTAATCCTAGTTTCATTAATCCTTTTGCTACATTTCTACATTGCTGATCAAATTGTTCATATGTAAGCCTTAATCCTAATTCAGGATATACAACTGCTTCGTGATTTGGATGGAGTTTGGCTTTTTCTGCTAATAAAGCCCCTACTGTACTTTTTAACAAGTTAGACACTGATTGAATCCTCCTTAATTTAAAGCGTTTTCATAAACTATTACAGTTCTTGGAGAAATCTCTACTAGTTGTTATAAATTATGTTACCATATATAACAGAATATTCAATATTTTCTTGATATAGTATTATTTTAGAAATAAAGTAGGGGTATCAAAAACTAACCTTTATAGTCACTAGTTATAATATGATCTTGCATTAAAAAGCCGTTGATTTCCGCTCCAGGGGGACGCTTTCCGCCGGCGGTCCGTGAGCCTCCTGATATGAACGAAACTGTCAAGGCCCCACTCAACATTGGTATATAGGTTGTTTTTAGGCATCTTTAATAAGAGAAGCTATATTCGGCTTCTTTACTAAGTTAAGCTATGAGCCTTTAGG
>NZ_JAXOFX010000026.1:0-45965 GCF_034427655.1 Robertmurraya mangrovi | reverse complement strand
CTTCATAATAACTAGCTCCTTCCGTAATGTAGCTCTGATTTGGTTTGTTTTATCAATAAACATTCTTACCAAATTAACCTACGAATTTACGAGTAAGGAGCTAGTTTCGTTCATGATAACTCGCCGTTCCGTCTGTGGGGTCTCGACCTTTCCTCTGCATCCCGCAGGAGTCAAGTGCCTTCCCCTCCAATCAACTAAGTGCTTTATAATAAGTAGTTTTATTGTGTTTTTTAGGAAATAAATCTAAGTTATTCTATTTATTTCAATATAAAGAATCTGAAGCATGGATAAAGAATCCCTTTTGGTTTTGTAAAGCCTTCTTATATATACTTTCAGCTACTGTCTTCCCTTCAATTGGCTTGTATTTTTTTAATGGTCCACTGAAGAGAAAAGGCAATGCTGAACTCACTTTCTCAGCCATCTTCTCTCCTGCTCTATACTCATTTCTGTTGCCTAGTAGTAAAGAAGGTTGGAAGATGTGTACACATGAAAGAGGTATTTTCTTTAAATCTCTTTCAACATTTCCTTTAACTTGATTGTAGAAAAACATTGAATTCGGGTTGGAGCCTAATGCAGTCACGGTTAAAAAGTTATCAACATGATTTTCGGAAGCTAGTTCTGCCGCTAATAATGTATAATCATAATCAACTTTTTTGAAATTCTCTTTTGACTTTGCTTTTTTAATTGTAGTTCCGAGGCAACTATATACATCCGTTACTTTAAATAGATCACTATGATTACTTAATTGCTCAAAGTCACTAATCTCAACCTGCTTTAATTTAGCATGATGATTTTGGATTTTACGACGAACAATAATGGTCACTTGTGAATACTCTTTTGAGTTTAATAAAATGGTGAGTAGCTCGGATCCGATTAAGCCTGTAGCTCCTAAGATAAGTGCTGTTCTTTGTTCTTTCACTCCTGAAGAACCTCCAATAATAGTTTCTTTTCCTTTGCTATAAGGATAGCATGATTAACCCCTTTTATCCTAAAAGAAAGAGGCGTAGTCATAATGACTAGCCTCTCTACTTTTATATGCCTGATTGCTTATCGTAGTTTCGAAAAACCACCCCGGTTGATTTTATCATTCCAAATTTTTGATAATAAGCCTGTAAACCTTCGTCACACATGATGTCTATCATGTAAATATTCTCAAGTTCTTGGAGCATTTTCTCGACTAGTATTTTTCCAATCCCATCATTTTGATATTCAGGTAATACTTCTAGAAAAGGAATATATGCTGACAGTACTCCATCACTTATGGCCGTAATAAAACCTACTACTCTATTCTTTTCCACATCAAAAGCAAGGACTACTTTATCACTTTTTATCAATAACTTTAAATGTGTTTCAGGGCTTGGTGGATTTGGCCATCCAACAAAAAATCCCTCTAACATTTCTGCTGTAATACCTTCAACATTCACTTTATAAATCATCATGATCAACTCCTATCATTTTATTAGCTGATTTGGATGATTTAATCAATTATAAAGTAACATGATTGATGCCTCCGAATGGTTTGGGTAGTATCCAGATTAAATTAAGCGTTCTAGTAAAATATATTTATCAATTATATCAAACTCTTTTAAATTTTATAATACTTCTGCGATAAAAATAAGAGGAAACACCTTTTCATGTTTCCTCCCCAACATTCGTCAATTAATATACTTACCATAATCAGGTACAGCGATCTCTTCAAAGTTATTTACCAGTTTCTGCAGATTATCTCTTAATAACTCTCCAGTCATAGGGAGTCCATGACCTGTTACAGCAATGGATGGATTTAGTTTTTGAAGTTCTTGCACGGATTGTTTTGCAGCTTTCCAATCTGTTGTTAAATATCTTGGCGGCCCACTGATTTCTTGTTCTTGAGTTAACACTTTATAAAGATATTCTTGCTTCACCGTCACAAATGCATCTCCTGCAATTAATGCTCCATCACTTTCTCTGTAGAAAGAAACATGTCCAGGGGAGTGTCCAGGAGTATGAATAAAACGCCATCCTGGCATACCCGGTATACTTCCATCCTTAGGAAAACTTTGTACATGGCTTCCTAAATTTACGGGCTCATTAGGAAACATAGGAGACATTTTAGCAACCATCCCACCTTCCACGGTTGGATCAGGTTCTGGATAACTACTTTTTCCAGTTAAAAATGGCAACTCTAGCTCATGTGCATACACTGGTACATTCCAATGTTCAACTAGTTCAATAATGGCTCCAACGTGGTCAAAATGACCGTGAGTTAATACAATGGCTTTTGGGCGGCTGTCCGAACCAAATCGAGATTCAGTAAGACTTATAATCTCATCAGCTGAACCCGGCATTCCTGCATCAACTAAAACAAACTCACCACTCTCGGGGTTTCCTACAAGTGCAATATTTACAATTTGAATGGTATAGCTGTAAATGTCCGGCATAACGGCAATACCGACACCGCTACCAACAGAGGTTGCTGGAATATACTTATAATCCTTCCCGTACTCCATATCCTTACCGTTTTCCAAAGTTCTTCCTCCTTTTGAGCGCATTTTCCCTATAAAAAAGAGAACAGTCCTACTTTAGTATTCTAAAGAGAACTGTCCCCTTTTATTCATTTACTCTCTGGATATCATAGCCATTCATTTGTACATTGTAAGAAACACTAGCTAATTTATTTAATATTTTCTTTTCTTCTTCTAAGGATAAAGGTGTTATTTGGTCATCTTTTATATAGTATGGCTTAAATGCCATGTTTACATTGCCTTCTTGTATGGTTAAAGTTAGTAAACCCGTTTCCGCAGTATCCCCTTTAACATAATTAGGAAAAAGGAAATTCCCCAAAGAATAAGCAATCGGTACATTATTATAATACTCAAAACCTTGTAACACATGGGGATGACTACCTATGATCCCGTCAACACCTGCCTCAACCAACCTCTGTACATAAATTTTTTGATAATCGGCTGGTGTAAATGTTTTTTCAATACCCCAATGGATAAATAAAAACAGATAATCTGTATCGACCTTTTCTTCGGCTACTTTTTTAACTAAATATTCTAAATCATAAGCACCCGCTAGTCCTGCCTTCGTCCCAGGAGCAAATGTATACCAACTTACAGCAGGAACAAAACGTGATGCTGCCATAATTCTAATTTTTTTCCCTTTAATAACATACTCTTTTGTTTGGAAAGCTTCTTCCATTGTTCTGCCTGCTCCGATGTAATCTAACTTATGATGTTCCAATGTAGCGAATGTGTCCAATAGACCTTCTTCCCCGTAATCTAGGGCATGATTATTTGCAAGGGAGACTAAATCAAATCCGGTATTAATAACCCCTTTTATATGCTCCGGCTTTGCCTGGAAATTATATAGCTGATTTTTATCTTTAAAGGATTCATTTCTTGTGGTAAGAGGATTTTCAAGATTTGCTATTGCTAAGTCAGCTTTCGAAATAGCTTCTTTAACATGTACAAAAGGATAATCAACACCTTTTGAGTCCATTGTAATCTTAGTTGACCAATCCATTAATAAATCTCCCACAAACACTAACTCAATTGGTAAGTGGTCCTTACTGTCCTCTTTTGCTTTTACTTTTTTATCCGATTGCTTTTCGTTACCCTTTTTTTCTTTGTCTTTTGATAAAGCTTTATCTTCTTTGACAGCTTTATCTTCTTTTCGTTTTCTTTGGCTGTCTTCTTGTGTCTTCTTATTCTCTGAAGCTACACTTACCTCATCTGAACGAGATTTAATTTCCTTTGGAAGAGTAAAAGCTAAGTATGTGAATAAGGATAGCGATAGTAAAAACAAAATACTCATAAAAAATATTGAATTAAACCTTCTATTTCTTTTTCTCTTTCTATTTCTCCTCTTTTCCATTTATACAACCCTTTATAATATATTTCTAAATCAAGTTTACTGCTAACCAGTTTTCCTTTAATTTTCTAATGCTTAGTTTACATTTTTTTGAATAAAGATTCTATAGAAAATATAGTAAAAAGTTATTTCACAGTTTTAGAAAAGAGCAAGAAAAAAGAGAAGAACCGAATTCTTCTCATAACGTAAAATAATAAAAGTGATTATCTTCAAGGGTAAAACCCATTTTTTCATAAAGAGCTTGTGCCTTTGTATTTTCTCTACCTGTTTCCAACAGCACTCCCTTAGCCCCTATTTCTTTGGCGTATTCAAAAGCTTTATTAATCAATGCTTCTCCGACACCCTTCCGACGAGCATTTGTTTTTACATATAAATCGTTTAATATTAATGACTTTCTCATGCTGACAGATGAAAAGGTAGGATATAATTGTGTAAATCCAATTGCTTCATCTTCTTCAAAAGCAAGAAAAATCATTGATTCATTATTCAGCATCCGGTCATAAATAAACTTTCTAGCTCCTTCTTTATCATAAGGTTGGTTATAGAAAGTTCTATAACCATCAAATAGTTCTACTACTAAATCAAGTTCTTCCTGGGTGGCCCTTCTAATTTCCAAAAACGTTCCCCTCCTGTATGTATTATTACTAATAATATAAAGGGAATGATATCAAACCAAAAGGGATAGTTTTGAAAATTAATTAAGGGTCAGATTGTATAGCAGTTAAGCTTTAGTAAATATATGGTAGTCAAAGATATATAGATAAAAAGCAATAAATACAAAAGATAAGCCAATTGCTGCTAATGGTTTCCGATTATGTAAAATTAACATCGGATACATGGTTGCCCAAAAGAAGCATGTCCAATATACATTCCAGCCATTTAAATACTTGATATACCCTAGCTTTAAAGCGATATATTCTATAATAACTGAAACGATAATCCATTTTATGAGAGAGATGATAGTCTTTGCCTTTTCCGTTGGAAGATTGCCAAAAAATAAGACAATAATACATGGATAAACGATAAAGTTATATATACAGATTGTTAAAAATTCGTTTGTAATATTACTTTCCAGTTTCCACAAGTGTTTATATTCATTTCCGATAAACTCATAAAATAAATTCATAAAAGATAAATAGTAAAAGGTTGGTAGAAGTTCTCTCCATCTACTCCAATTTCCCCATATAAAAGATGCCGCTAAAAGTAAAATTGCTACTAGAATATTCATGATTAACCCCTTGGTTTCATTTAATTACTAATAGCATTTGTAAAAAAAAGTAAATTATTACTAAAGAAAAACGACCTTCCTTATGAAGGCCGTTTCTTAAATATCCTACTCACCAAGGTCAACATTATGATAAATACGCTGAACATCCTCTAAATCTTCTAGTGCATCTATAAGTTTCTCGAATTGTGCTTGTGCATCTTCAGCAAGAGTTACATCATTTTGAGCGAGCATCGTTAGCTCTGCAACAGTGAACTCTGTAATTCCAGCATTTTTAAATGCTTCTTGAACCGCATGAAATTGGTCAGGTTCGGCATAAACGATAACAGCTTCTTCTTCCTCTATGATATCGCGTACATCTACGTCTGCTTCCATTAGAAGTTCAAGAACTTCTTCAGAGTTTTTCCCTTCAATACCAATAACTGCTGTTGCATCAAACATGTAGGAAACCGATCCGCTCACACCCATATTCCCACCATTTTTACCAAAAGCAGCTCGAACGTTAGATGCTGTACGGTTTACGTTGTTGGTTAAGGCATCAACGATAATCATCGATCCACTTGGTCCAAATCCTTCATAACGAAGCTCAGAGTAGTTCTCATCTGAACCACCTTTTGCTTTATCGATTGCACGGTCAATAATGACGCGAGGTACGTTATAAGTTTTTGCACGTTCTATAACAAATTTTAAAGCCTGATTAAGTTCTGGATCAGCTTCACCTTGTTTAGCAACTACATAAATTTCAAGGGCAAATTTTGAGTATAGTCTACTAGTATTTGCATCCTTTGACGCTTTTTTTTCCTTAATATTGTTCCACTTACGGCCCATTTTGAACACTCACTTTCAACTTTGAATCTACATCCTATATTAAATATGAAATGTGCCTTAACTTCAATACTTTTTAATGAACAAAACTATACCATTTTGATATGTCCTTATTATACAACATCGAAATCTTCAGTACGAGTTTGAGAGTAATGTCATAGAACTAGAAAAAACTCCCGCTAAACGAGAGTTTTTTACACTTTTAAAAAGGTTTCACGGTACCACTGGACAGCAGCTTCCACCTCAGAGGCTGTTAACTGATGACCGTTGCTCTCCCAGTGAGTTTCAACTTTTGCATTTGCTCTTTCTAGCAATGACTCCAGTTCAGCTGATTCTAGCGGAGAACAAATGGGGTCATTTGTTCCTGCTGTAATAAATACACTTGTTCCTGCTAGATCAGGAAGCTCTATACCAGAAATCGGCACCATAGGGTGATGTAAAATAGCCCCTTTTAAGGCATTCTCAAAATGGAATAATAGGCTACCAGCAATATTTGCACCATTGGAATAACCTACTGCCAAAATATTGTTACGATCAAATTCATATTTTTCCGATGCCTCATCTAAGAAGTTATTTAACTCCTTTGTGCGAAAAATTAGATCTTCCTCATCAAATATTCCTTCAGCTAATCTTCGAAAAAAACGAGGCATACCATTTTCTAATACATTTCCGCGAACACTTAGTACAGATGCCTCATCATCAATTCTTTTCGCCAGTGGTAATAAATCTAATTCATTACCGCCCGTACCATGTAATAACAGCAGTGTGGGTTTAGATGAATTCTTACCTTTTTGAAAAATATGCTGCATAATCAAAAACAACTCCTTTCTTGGTATCAAATAATCTACTTAGAGTTCCTTAACTTGTATTGGAATCAGAATTTGCTCTATTTGTTCTCTATGCTTCTCATACCGAGTAGGTAACATAAGATTCTTTCCCATCGTATCCTCTGATTCATCATGAATGAAGCCTGGAGGGTCAGTAGCAATTTCAAATAGTATTTCCCCATGCTCTCTAAAGTAAATCGCGTTAAAGTAGTTTCGATCCTGAACAGGGGTAACTCCATACCCATAACTTTCAATATGTCGTTTCCAATCTAGCTGATCTTCATCATCGCTTGCTCGCCATGCGATATGATGAACTGTTCCTACTCCCATTTGTCCCCTACCAACTGAGGTTTTCTTTAGGTCGATAATATTACCTATATCAGCTGAAGATTGATATCGCACTATATCTCCTTCTTCCCCAACGCGTTTCAGTCCCATTACTTCTTCTAGTAATAGAGCTGTTTTGTCTGGTTGAACAGATAACAATGTAGCGCCCCCAAAACCTTTTATGGCAACATCTGCAGTTACTCCGCCAAAGCTCCAATTACTATCCTCTCCGTACTCTCTCTCAACTATTTCTAATTGTAGACCATGGGGATCTTCAAAGCTTAAATAATCCTCATCAAATCTATTCAACTTTTTAAAAGGAACGTTAAATGTATTTAATCGTTTTTCCCAAAATGACATAGCTCCTTTTGGCACAACATAAGAAGTAACTCCAACCTGTCCGTCTCCAATAATACCTTTTCTCGCGCCAGTCCAAGGAAAGAACGTTATAATTGTACCTGGCTTCCCACTTTGATTTCCGAAATAAAGGTGATAAGTTCCAGGGTCATCAAAGTTAACCGTTTGTTTGACTAATCGTAATCCTAAAACACCTGCATAAAAATTTACATTTTCCTGTGGATGACCAACAATTGCTGTTATATGATGAATACCCATTGTATTCTTGCTCATTAATATATTCCCCCTTTACATTCATTTCCTTCATCTTCTTCTATCTTTAGCATATATACTATTACTGTATAAGCTGTGAAAAACTGAAGTATACTCTTAATTAAAATATCTTGAATTCGAGATAATAATAAAACATTTATCCCCTATTGTCAATAAACACAAAACTATACATTTACTTGAAAAAACCTTTTGTTCTATTAAAAGTCGGAATATTTGATGTTACATAACTATATGATATAATAAGATTATGTAACATTGTATTGAGGTGATATTCTAATGGAACATGTAGATGCCATATACGATAAACAAAGCATACAAGCAATGAAACAACTTCTTAAAAAATCTTCAAAACGTGATTATTTATTATTTGTTTTTGGTATTAATACTGGCTTAAAAATTAGTGAAATTCTTACTATAAAGATAGAAGATATTTTAAACAAAGATCATAAGATTAATGCATTCTACGAACTACACTCCGAAGCAAAAGGGACCACCTTTATCTACCTTAATAAAAATGTCCAAAAAGCCATCACATCCTATCTAGAAAGCACTGAGTATAAAATGGATGATTTTTTATTCAAGTCAAGTAAAACAGATAAAGCGATTACTAGACAGCAAGCTTACAGAATTATTAGTAAAGCAGCTGAAACAGTGGGTGTTGTAGGCAATATTGGAACACAATCGATGAGGAAGACCTTTGGTTATCATGCATATAAAAGAGGCGTGGCAATTTCCTTGTTACAGAAGCTTTTTAATCATGCCTCTCCATCCGAAACCCTTAAATACCTAGGTATTGATAAAAAGGATAAGATAAAAACAGAAATAGACGTAGACTTGTAAGGGGGGAATATCATGTTTAACATTGACTATTTCATATTACTGGGTTCATTTCTTTTAATTCTTGGTGTTCTATCTACAAAATTTTCTTCTCGTATTGGCGTACCGGCCCTTGTGTTGTTTATAGCTGTAGGTATGATTGTTGGAAGTGATGGTCTGGGGTTTATTTATTTTGATAATGCCCATTTTGCACAGTTAATTGGTGTGATCGCACTCGTCATCATATTGTTTGAGGGTGGTCTTCAAACAAAGTGGACGACCGTAAAGCCTGTAATAGTCCCTTCCTTATCACTAGCAACTGTAGGGGTTTTCATAACAACTGCAATCGTGGCAATTGCAGCTAAATTAATACTTGATGTCACATGGTTTGAAGCTATTCTCTTTGGTTCCATTGTTGGTTCAACTGATGCAGCTGCTGTGTTTGCTATTTTAAAAGGTCAAAATATTCGACCGAGATTAGGCTCTACATTAGAAGCGGAGTCTGGTACGAATGATCCCATGGCGGTCTTTTTGACTATTACTTTCATTCAACTCATTACAATTGACGATAACAATATTCTTTTACTAGTTCTATCTTTCTTCTGGCAAATGATTATTGGTTTGTTAATTGGTTTACTATTTGGAAAACTTGCTACTTTTGCTATTAATAAAATAAATTTGGATTCTAGTGGGCTCTATCCTGTATTTGCTTTGGCCTTTGCTTTGCTAACCTATGGATTGACTGACCTAATTAATGCAAGTGGCCTTTTAGCGGTATATGTAGCCGCACTTATTATCGGAAACTCAGATTTAACCTATCGTCACTCTATATTTAAATTTAATGAAGGTTTTGCATGGATGATGCAAATCTTGATGTTCGTCATTTTAGGACTGTTAGTTTTTCCTTCACAATTATTTACTTTTGATGTGGTTATAAGCGGGCTTTTGTTAGCGTTAATCTTAATATTTATCGCTCGTCCTATTGCAGTCTTCCTCTCGACCATTAAGATGGGGTTCAATACTAAAGAAAAAATCTTTTTATCCTGGGCTGGATTAAGAGGAGCAGTACCCATTGTGTTGGCCACTTTTCCGATGATTGCAGGACTAGAAAATAGTCAAATCTTTTTTAATGTAGTGTTCTTCGTTGTCTTACTATCTGCATTGTTGCAAGGTACTTCTATTCCTTACCTAGCTGGACGCTTAGGGTTAACAGGACCTGAAAAAGTAACACCCATGCATACGTTAGAATTAGTTTCTATTGGAAAGGCAAATGCGGAAATAATAGAATTTATCGTTTCCGCAGACAATATAATTGCAGATAAAAAGATTGTGGACATTAAACTTCCGAGCAGTGCTTTAATAAATGCCATCATCAGAAAAGACCAATTAGTTACTCCGAAAGGGAATACCGTTATTCATGAAGGAGATATTTTATATATCTTAACCTCTCGTGAGAGTAAACCTAAACTCAAGGAAATTCTAAATAAAATGAAAGAACATGAAACCGCAAATTAGAAAAAGGCTATCTCCTATGATAGCCTTTTTTTCATTTCTAGTTAGGATAATGACCGTACCAAAATTAATGAATTGCTGATTTAAATTGTCCACCATGAGCTTCTTGCGTGCTCATAATAGTAGTAAATGCTCTTGGATCAATTTCATGGACAATATTTTTTAACTTTGTAACCTCTAATCTCGTTACAACTACATATAATACATCTTTGTCTTGATCCTTATATCCACCTTTCCCTTTAAGCTTCGTTACTCCCCTACCTAACCTTTGTGAAATAGCGTCAGATAATTCATCATAATGATCAGATACAATGATGACAGCCTTTGTCTCGTCAAGTCCCTGTATGACCAAATCAATCGTTTTAAAAGCGATATAATAAGTAATTACAGAAAGCATGGCTTGTTCCCAACCTAGTACAAAGCCTGCCCATGCAAATACAAAGACATTAAAAAACATGACAAACTCTCCAACAGAGAAAGGTAGCTTTTTCGTAAATAAGATTCCAAGTATTTCAGAACCATCAAGAGCACCACCATGGCGAATGACAATTCCTACACCCGCTCCTAAAATTAAGCCCCCAAACACCGTTGCTAATAACGGTTCGTTTGTAGCTGGCCCAAATTGGTGCAATAAGGTTTCCACCACAGCAAGAGCTATTACTGCAAATAAAGAGGAAATAAAAAAGTTTCGTCCAATGTGTTTATAGCCTGCATACAAAAACGGGAGATTTATAATTATGACAAGGATTCCAAACCCTATTCCTGTTAAATGATTTAGAATAAGAGAGATACCAATAATCCCACCATCAATAACTGAATTTGGAATTAAAAATAACTCAATGGAAACGGCTGCTAAACCAGCCCCAAAGAAAATCATGATATAACGATAGATAATATGGATGAGACTTTCTTTTTTATGTTGTTTTGCCAATATGTACACCTACTTTTTCTGATTATAAAGACACTGCTCTTTTAGCGAAAGCTTTTATGACCATTATTTAGAATAACATTTTTTAATAAAATAATCATTTCATACTAATTCTAGTTGTAATAGTTTTCCGTCGAATTATAAGCATTATTGTTGTTAGTTATATATGAAAATAATATAATATAACCATCACGTTACAGTTTGGAGTGATTACGTTGGGACAGTTAAACTAAAAATTGGAGAGCTTGCAGAGAAAGCTAATGTTACCAAGAGAACTGTAGACTATTATACAAATCTTGGATTACTAGAAGCAGAACGTTCCTCTTCTAATTATCGTTACTATAACTCTGAATCTGTCGAGAGATTAAGATTAATAGAGAAATCCAAAAATGAAGGTATGTCTTTAGAAGATATTAAGAAAATGTTACTTGAAAAAGATACGGAAGAGATTGATGTATTAGAGCTTAGGCTTAGAATTCAGGGATTAGAAAAAGATGTTTCAAAACTATTAGAAAACTTAGATAAAAGTGATTTAAAAAACCAAGAATTTATCAAAAAGAATGTTTCACACGAGAGTCTTACTTTAATTCAATCACTATTATTATTACTTGGTTAATGTATCAATCTACAATATTCTATCAGGAGGTGTACGCCTTACTTAGTAAGGCTACTTATTGACCACTATAAATCTATTTTTAATTGTTCTTTTAATAGCTTTAACTGGATTTTTCGTAGCAACCGAATTTGCTATTGTTAAAGTCCGTGTTTCTAGAATTGATCAACTCATTGCAGAAGGAAAAAAGGGTGCTATTTCCGCCAAGAAAGTTGTTACTCAGTTAGATGAATATTTGTCAGCCTGTCAATTAGGTATCACTGTCACTGCTTTAGGACTTGGATGGCTAGGAAAACCTACTGTTGAAAAGTTATTACTGCCTTTGCTAGAAAACTTTAATATAAATGAATCAGTAACTAGCATATTATCATTTGGTATTGCCTTTTCCTTAGTAACTTTTCTACACGTTGTAGTTGGTGAACTTGCTCCCAAAACGGTGGCTATTCAAAAAGCTGAGGCTGTTACACTATTATTTGCCGTCCCAATTATCTGGTTTTACCGGTTAATGTATCCTTTTATTTGGGTACTAAACGGATCTGCCCGAGTTTTATTAAAAATCTTTGGTTTAAAACCGGCTTCTGAACATGAAATGGCTCACTCTGAAGAAGAGTTACGTATTCTCTTATCTGAAAGCTATAAAAGTGGCGAAATTAATAAAAATGAACTAAAGTACATGAATAACATTTTTGAATTTGATGAGAGAATAGCAAAAGAAATCATGGTGCCACGTACAGAGATTATCACTATATCCGTAGACGAAACTCTTGATGACATTATGAATATAATTAAAACTGAAAACTACACTCGTTATCCTTTGGTAGACGGTGATAAAGATAACATTTTAGGTTTCATTAACGTAAAAGAATTTCTAACTGATAACCTATTTAATAAAACTAAAGAACAAAATATTATATTAAGCCCTTACGTAAACCCAGTCATTAGGGTTATTGAAACGATTCCTATCCATGACTTGTTAGTTAAAATGCAAAAGGAGCGCACACATATAGCTATATTAATGGATGAATATGGTGGAACTTCTGGTTTAGTTACTGTAGAAGATATCATTGAAGAAATTGTTGGTGAAATTCGAGATGAATTTGACGAAGATGAAATACCTGAAATTCGTAAAATCAAAGATAACCATTATCTTTTAGATGCTAAACTACTTGTGGATGATGTAAATAATTTACTTGGAACCTATTTATCTGATGAAGAAGTCGATACTATCGGTGGCTGGTTACTAACTCAGAATTTTGAGGCAAAAACAGGTACTGAGGTTGAATCGGAAGGCTATCTATTTAAGGTACACGAAATGGAAGGTCACCAGATTCATTATATTGAAGTAAAAAAAATTGAAAACTAATTCAAGAGCTCGGATGAAAGTAAATATCATCCGAGCTCTTCTACAGTTTTAATTCCTTATAATAATATAAACCATATATAGAACATATGCTACAGCTAAAATAATCCCCTCTGACTTCCCAATTTTATAATGGGTTCTTGAAAAGAATAACAGAACAACTGTCAAACCAATCATTAGTAATACGTCAGTAAGAATTGCACTATCGACAGCGAGTGGCGATATAACAGAGGCTGAACCTAATACAAAGAGAATATTAAATATGTTACTTCCGACAATATTCCCTAGAGCAATTTCACTTTCTTTTTTAATAGCTGCTGTAATGGAGGTAATTAATTCAGGTAAAGATGTACCGATGGCTACAATCGTTAAACCAACCAAGGTTTCACTCATCCCAAAAGATAATGCAATTTCTCTAGCATTATCTACAACCATGTCTCCACCAAAAATAATCGCTGCTAATCCTCCTAATGTAAAAAGAATATTTTTCCCCTTTGAAATTCCCTCTGTAGCAACAGATTCATCTTTCCCTTTTGCTTGTTCTCGACTATTTCTTGCAACTTCAAATATGTAGTATAAAAAGATGGCAAAGAAAAGTAATAAAACCAAACCGTCACTTCTAGTTATAAAGTTATCACTTAGCATCTCTAAGCTAACATCACTTATTAAAACAAGTAATGCCACACTAGCTAGTAACGTAAACGGAATTTCTTTTCTGATCGTTTCACTTTCAACCTTTAATGGATTTAAAAATGCAGCGATACCTACAACAAATGTAATATTAAATATGTTACTTCCAACTACATTTCCAATTGCTACTCCTGCATTTTCCTCTAAAGCAGCAATAATACTGACTGTTGCTTCCGGTGAGCTCGTACCGAAGGCAACAATTGTTAACCCAATCAGTAATGGAGAGACTCTAAGGGATTGGGCAATTTTAGATGCGCCTTCTACAAAGTAATCAGCACCTTTAATTAATAAGGCAAAGCCCACAAGTAATAATATGTATGTCACTAAATCGACCTCCTTCAATATTTTTCCTAGTGTCATTTTATATCAAACCATGCTTGTCACTCAAACATGTGATGTTCATTAGAATGATTAATTAGAGGCTGCTCCGTTTTTTTAAGTATATAATGCCTATTATTGTATGTTTTTGACAACCTTTGTCGAACCTCTTTAAATTTTAAAATAAATTTTACATAATACTGTTTATAACAATACTCTCAGGAGAGGTTTATCATATGGTGAAAACGGAACAAGTAAACATATTACAGCATACGGATGTACTACAACGTGAACTGTTAAATCAAATAGAAAATATGAAGCAAAAAATGATTAAAATTGGTTTAAATAAAGGATTTAATCATAGGGAGACCATTAAAGCGAGCACGGAACTGGATCAGTTAATCTATAATTATCAGATAAGAAATTTTATAAAATAATTCAACTTGTATGTTCACCACCATAGAGAATCTTATAAAACCTCATATAATTAAAGGATTTACAAGTTTCCATATTCCTATTTAAAAAGCGGCCCCTCAGGGACCGCTTTTCTATTTTAATACTTTATTCAATATCAGGTGGGACTAACTTCTTCCTGATTAGTTTTGTATAAGGACCACACTACCACTGGTATTAACAAAAGAGACAGAAAACCTCCAGCAAGTGAGAGAGTTGCATAGCTAGAGTGAGCTACGACCATTCCTGATAACGCTCCGCCAGATGCTCCAGATAAAGCAACTAAAACATCCACTTTTCCTTGCACTTTTGCCCGGTTAGACACATTAGTAGAATCCACTAGAATAGCAGTTCCACTTATTAAACCAAAATTCCAACCAAGACCTAGTAAAATGAGTGCTAAGGTGATTAAAATCATGGAATGTCCAGGTGCAAAGGCGGCCAAAATACCTGAGGCAAGTAGCGTGACTCCAGAAGCTATTGCCATAAAAGTACGCCCTAGCTTATCCACTAGAATTCCAGTTAGAAGGGATGGAAGGTACATCGCACCTATATGGAATCCTATAACCATACCCACTTCACTCAAACCATGTCCGTGTTTCCCCATATGAACGGGGGTCATTGTCATTATAGCGACCATCACCAATTGAGTTAATATCATTAATACAGCGGCAAGTATAATTCCTCGTCTATCTATGGAATATGAATCTGTTTTATTATTCAAAAGATGCTTATTTTTATCTCTCTCATCCTTTGCAATTGCTCTAGCAACAATAAGAGGATCAGGCCTTAAAAGAAATAGAATGACTAAACCTGCAAGGATATATGTGGCAGCGGCTAAAATGAATGGTCCAGATAAAGCAGGAAGCCCCAACTCAGTTGCAAACCTCCCCATCACCTTAACCAAGTTAGGACCAGCAACAGCACCAAGTGTTGTAGAGACCATCGCAATACTAATGGCTGTTGCTCGCTGACTCGTTTCTGCTAAGTCGGTACCTGCATAGCGTGCCTGTAAATTTGTTGCAGACCCTGCTCCATAAATGAGTAAAGAAGCGAACAGAAGAAAAATATTATTAGTTACAGCTGATAGGATTACGCCTATTGCCCCTATACCACCTATTAGAAATCCCGTTGCTAATCCTATACGCCGACCAAAACGTTGAGAAAGCCTTCCAACAAGAAGTGCTGCTCCTGCCGAACCAAGTGTAAATAAAGCAGTAGGAATCCCTGTAAAACTATCGGTTCCTAGCATATCTTGTGCTAAAAGAGCGCCTACCGTTATTCCTGCCGCTAAACCTGCTCCACCAAAGATTTGTGAAAGTACAACGATAAACAACGTCCGTTTATATAAAGATCGCTGTTCTCCTACTGAATTGATATATCTGTGGAAAATTGAATGCGGATTCTCGTTACTTTTGGCATCATCAATTTTATCTGACATCTTTTACCCACCCCTATAGTCTTTCATTTATATACGTATTGTTCATTTAAGTAACGTCATTAGTTACCATTATACCATACAGGGTATATAAAGAGCGTAAAAAAGGAAATAAAAGACGCATTGACATTAGTATCAATGCGCCTTGAAACAATAACATACTTAAGATAAAGATCCTCGGTATGATTTCGAAGTGTAGACTTTAAATAGGATAAATGCAAACAGGGATAAGAAAATACCCGATATATAAGGTAATCCAATTGTAATGGAATACAGATAGCCTCCTAATATCGGGCCTATTATTCTCCCTAGAGAATCAAATGAAGATAAGTATCCAGTCGTAACTCCGTGACCTGCTTTTGATCTCTTTGTTAATATAGAGGAAACACTAGGTCGAATAACACCATTACCGACACCAAAAATAGCTAAGAAAATGGCGGCAGTAGTAAAGTTTTCAATTAAAAGGATGAGACCGAAACCAGCCGCTGAAATGAGAATACCAGCCTGGATAATAGCAGCTTCTCCAAATCTTTTCGTTAATTTCCCCATTGAACCTTGAACAAACGCACTAGCTAGTCCCATAATCATAAAGATATAACCTAATGAAATGGAATCCATTCCCGCTTTTTTTGCTGCAAAATAGGCAAAGGTTGCTTCTAATCCAGATAAAGATAGCGAGATAAAAAACTGTAAAAAATATAACATCGATAATGGCTCACGAACTGCTTTACCCAATGACAGTTTATCTTTCAAGCTAACATTACTTTTAGAAGTATGTAAAGATTCCTTCAGTACAAAAAATACAAATAATAACGTAATAAGAGATAAGGTCCCCGCTATGTAAAAAGGAGTATGTAAGCTAATGTTTGTAAACACTCCACCAATGGCTGGTCCAAAAATAAACCCAAGTCCAGTAGCCGCCCCAATAATCCCCATACCTTTACTACGGTCTTCTTCTGATGTAATGTCAGCAACGTAAGCCATTACAGTTGGCATATTAGCAGCTGATAAAAATCCACCAATGACCCTTGCAACAAATAGCATCCATAATTGTGAAGAAAAGGCCATAATAAAAAATGATAGAGAAAGTCCAATAATACCAATCATTATAACTGGTTTACGACCAATTCGATCAGAAAGACGTCCCCACATAGGAGCAAAAATAAATTGCATTAAAGAATAGATGGCCATTAGTAAACCAAGTTCAGTAGGCGAAGCACCTAACTCTTCTGCATAAAATGGAATTACCGGGATTATGATTCCAAAGCCAACCATGACAAGAAACATTATTGCAAATAGTATAGGTAATGCTTTATTAAGCTTCAATATTAATTCACCCTTTTATTAAGTAGAAATCGATCATTCAATAATAACAACTAATGATACTATGACAAGTTTACCACAAACAAGCACATTTCTTTAAAAAGGAATATATGTTTCTTTATTTAACATAAAAATTGCATCGATTTAGCAAGAAAGATAGGACTATAAATACTAATCTGCACATTCTATATGCTATAATTTGGTGAAAAAATTACGACAGAGGTGACCATTCTTGGCGATACACGTTGTTCTTTATCAACCTGATATTCCTGCTAATACTGGAAACATTGCACTCACTTGTGCAGCAACGGATACAGCCTTACATTTAATCCGGCCACTTGGCTTTTCTACAGATGAAGAAATGATCAAAAGAGCAGGGTTAGATTTCTGGGATTCCGTAAACATAACGTATTATGACTCATTGGACGACTTTTTTTCAAAAAATCAAGGTGAGTTTTACTACATAGAGACCTTTGGTGAAAATACACATTCAAATCTTGATTTTAGTGATCAATCGAAGGAACATTATTTTATGTTTGGAAAAGAGACAACCGGCTTACCAAAAGACTTATTATATAAAAATAAAGATCACTTTTTGCGCATACCAATGAATAATAATGTTCGTTCACTTAACCTTTCCAATACAGCAGCTATATTGGTTTATGAGGCTCTGCGCCAGCAAGGATTTCCCAATTTAAGATGATATGATCTTCCGCATTGGAAGATTTTTTTATTTTCCAGAACAAAAGCGCAAGCGCCTCGGTCAGCCCCGACAAGCAAATGTTCTTCAACCCTAAAAGTCTGCTTTTCGACTTTTAGGGTTGAAGGTTATTTGACCGAGAAATAAATGGCTATTAATTTATTCCCTCGAGGGGCTAGGCGCTGGAGCTGGACGTGGACAATCATTGTTAAAGAGTTATCCACAATGCGAAGAATTATAATTTCTTTTAAACAATTAAAAAAGGGATTGTGCGATAAGCACTCCCTTTTAAACTTTAGGATATAAATCCAAATAAATATTGATACAAATAAACTGGTAATGAATCTATTTTTTATTAATGGTATGTATTTCAACCTTGTTCTCTTCTGCTTTTAACCTGTCTATTCTGTGTTTATGATTTTTCCCCCATTGACTCATTAACTCTAACAATGGAGTAGTTGTTTGGCCATATTCTGTTAAAGAGTATTCAACCTTCAAGACGTTACCCTCAAAAACCTTTCGTACAATTAAACCGTCCTCTTCTAGCTCTCTTAAGGCTTGAGTAAGCATTTTTTGTGTGATGTTAGGTATTAATTTACGTAATTCTCCGTAACGATAAGGCTTTTTATTAATATGCCAAAGGATTCTGGACTTCCATTTTCCTCCCATTACTTCAACCGTAAGTTCAACGGGACAATTATACATTTTTTTTCTCACAAAATTCCCCTCCTTTTATGGAAACGAACAAAAAAGTGCCTACTTGTTATGGTATTACATCGAAGATAATATGTAAATTAATTACAACAAAGGAGAATTATCAATGAAGGCTTTTACACTGCTGACTCAATATCGGACCTATTCAAAAAATATTCAATCCATTCTTATCTGGAATATTACGTTTTGTTTAGGTTTAGGGATTCACTTAGTTTTGTATAACCTATATTTACAAAGCATCGTTTTTGATGAAATCATGATTGGAAAGATTTTAGGACTTAACTTTTTTGCCCAGGCCATTATTTATATTCCAGCTGGCTTATTTTCTGACCGTTTAGGTTCTAAAAAAGGTGTATTAGTCGGGGTAGGCATCTTCATTATTGCCCTTATTGGAAATTTATTTGCCAATACTCCTGATGAACTTTTAGTATGGGGATTCTTAATTGGTTTAGGAAATGCTTCATCTATCGTTACCTTCGTTCCATTGCTAACAGAGTATTCCAATGAGATCGAAAGGAAGGATTTATTCACATTTGCCTTTAGCACTGGAACATTTTTTACATTTTTAGGAACCTTACTTGGCGGAATAATCTCAGACAATATTCAAGCTATCTTCCATTTTTCCGAAACAACTAGCCTTCGTTTCACCCTTTCCATAACCGTTATTTTATTGATTTTATGTACGATCCCGTTATTTTTTATTAAAAGAAGGAATGTACCAGAGAAGGAGGAAAAATCCCATCGTTCATTTGTAACTTTGGTTAAAAGTGATCCAAAATCACTCATGCCTATTGTGAAATTTAGCTTTTCAAAAGTTCTTGCTGGTGTTAGTTTGGGAATCATTGCTCCGTTTATCAATCTTTTCTTTTTGGATAAGTTTGATTTATCGACATCTAATATCAGTATCGTTTTAGCTGCTGGCACGCTTGCTACTGTAATTTTTATGTCTATTAATCCTAAAATTACTAATCAAATTTCTGAAGTAAAAACCGTTTCCCTTTATAATCTATTATCTATCCCGGCTGTTATTATTCTAGGTTTATCACAAAATTTATGGACTGCAATCATTGCCTTTATCATATTCAGATCAGCAAATTTTGGACTGACACCAATCGTATCGAAGCTCATGATGGAAAAAGTGACACCTGAGGTAAGAGGTTTAACCAATAGCTTAGGATTTATGGTTCATTCATTAACTATTAGTTTACTAGGACCAGTTGCTATGTATATTGTGTCAATAGTAGGAGATTATCAAGGCTACCTTTACCTTTGCCTCATCTCTGCGTTTGGCTCTTTTATAGGTGCCATATTCTTTCATCTTGCGTTTGAAAAGAAGAAAAAACATGTTACAAAAGGCTTGGAAAATAATTTAGCTTAATATTATATGTTTTTCATTTATAGTGGTTAGCAGATATCTAATGAAGAAGACCCTCTCAAAAACATTAGTACGCTTTTGAGAAGGTCTTCTTTTTCATGATTAATTCTATGAGAAACTATTCGTCTTTTCCTTCGGTTGGTACCTTCAACATGTCTAGTGCAAACATGAATAATGGAATTCCTAATAACAACCCCCAAACACCCATTATGTGTTCAGAAATAATTAAAATAGCAAAAGTAAAGAAAATCGGAAGTTTCATTTTGAGAGAATACAACTTTGGATTTAAAAAATAGTTTTCCACTGCATGCACAACCATTACCATAACCAATACGTGGAGAACCTTAACAACACCGCCAATTTGGAAAGCAATAATGGATAAAGGAACAAGGGAAATAATGACCCCAGCGACGGGAATAAGCCCTAAAAAGAAGATCATTATCGTTAGACCTAACAACTGAGGAAATCCAATAATCCATAGCCCGATAAAAGATAATACAGCGTTAGCTGCTGCAATAATGATTTGTACCTGTACCACTTTACCAAAAGTGTTGAGGAAGTTTTGGCCAAATTCCTTGTAGTATTTATAGAGAAAATCTACCTTACTAAATTCAAACTTTTTTAAGAATAACAGTATTCTTTCTTTATCCAGAATGAAAAAGAAACTAAGAACCAATGCAATCAAAACTTGTAAAACAAAACTGCTTATACCCGCAATACTTGTTAAAACCTTATTGCCCAGTTCCCTTACATAGTGACCAATATCTAATCCCACCAAAGCCTCGTAAAGGGTAGGATGAATGTTTTCTTCATAGTCTGTAAGGCGGAAATCCGATATTTGCATAAATATATCTCCAATTTGTTTCACAATGATGGGAGCATATTTATATCCAATAAATCCTATAAGAGAAACAAATGTCCCGTAAACAAGGAGTAAGGCAAACTTCGGATAAATGTTTGTTCGATTTCCTAGGACCGAATAAATAGTGTGAAATAAATAGGTGAAGATAAATGTCAGTAAAATGAGATTAATGACATGCCTTAATAAGTATAGAGCTAAAATCAGTATGCCAATTGCCATTATTTTTTGAGCATACGATTGTTTTAACCAATTTTTCAATTTTCTCCCGCCTTTTAGTTAGCAGCTTGTTGTTTAGTAAAACTATCGATTATATAAAACTATCATTAAATTAATCCAAACTTTCGAAAAGGATGAGTCCCATTCTCCTTCCTTTTATTATACCTAATATAGCAGAATAATAGAAAGAACCACTGAACTTTTTAAATGTTAAATGGAATTATTATTTGAGAGTTTATTAATATACTTGCAACCGACATCCATATAAAGGAAGAATGCAAAAAGTGTCGAATATACTAATATTGCCTTTCTATATCGCTAACTACGAGGTGTCAAATGAATCTTAATATAAGAAAAGAAAAGAAATCAATAACCTATGAAGAAAAGCAAACATCTCCAATGAGTACATTTACTAGCTGTGTTGGTTTTATTACATTAATCATCGTAGGTATATGCTTACTCGCCTTCTTTTTTGTCGGCCCGATGGTTATAAAAGAATGGCTTTTTAGTACTGATGATGCGATTGCTTTTGCTACTGAGTTTAGCGTTTCGATATTAGTTATGATGTTTATCATCTTCTGGTTTTTTGCTTGCCTCTATTTTGTAAAAGGCGGAAAACGATTTTTATTATTGATGACCGTCCCATTTATGGCTTGGGTTTTGTTGTTTTTTAATTATTATTTAGTAACTCTTGATGGTGTAAAAGCAAGTCCTTATTTTCAGATTATTCCTAAATTCATAGAATGGAAAGAGATGGATGAGATAGCTTTTGTTCCTAGTTATCGTGTGGGTAGAAGGGATACTACATTTGAAATAAAGATTGCTTGTCTAATTGATGGGAAATCACATTGGATTGAAACAAGCGGTGACTTAAAGAAGCTGCAGAAATTGAAGGAAATGCTGGCAAGCCAAGGAGATGTGCCTGTTTTCATTTATCCTTTAGATAAAGGTGACATAAATAGGCTGTCTGAAATTAAAGATGATAATATAAATTACTTTAAAAATATGCTAAAGTTCTTGGAAGTAAAAGATATAAATAACTATAAAGAGGAACATATACTGGTGAACGAATCTTTTTATGAATAGCGTTATAAGGTTAATAGAATTAGAGAAATACTAAAGAATTAGATTACTTGATAATAATTGTGGCAATTTCAATATTAGGAAGAGAATAGGAGCAATCATTAAATGAGAAGATTACAGATGGGAATGTGGTATCAATTTAGCGAAAAGGATTGGGATTTATACCATCATGAGTTAATAAACGGCCTTGAAATTAGCCAATATGAAGATCGAGATGAATTAGAAAGAGTCGCATTGTTTTGTAGTAACAAGAACATACAATTCGGCATCCACACTCCTGTTTTTGGAAAAGACAAAACTATTCCAGAAGTAACCTCACTAGATGATGATGTATATTCAAAAGCAATAAAGAGTGTGGAAGAGCAGGTGGCCATTGCTTCCGAGTATGGAGCTGATTATCTATTGTTACACTATCCTTTTCCTCCTATATATTCACCAGTGGTTGATAGACGCTACTGGAATGGGCCTCCTCCACATGCATATTATTACTCTGAAAAGATTGGTGGACATAATTTCACTTATATTAGTGAGCGTTTATTTCAAGATATAGCAAATCTTCAAAATAAGCACAATCAGAGAATCGTTTTAGAGTATGACTTTTTTGGAGAGTACGAAGAGATTTTTAATCAAATGTTCAAAGAATATCCAGATATAGGTTTAGTTATAGACACTCAAAGAATGGAACATAATAAGAGAACTTTTCCTGATTTCAACCCCTATGCTTGGTTAGATCAAATATATAAGTATGTATATTTAGTACACTACAGCAACGTTCGCTTTGGGGAAGAAACCCAACGACATCTTCCAGTGTTGCCAAGCCATGAAGAGCTTGAAAATTACGGTAATTCTCTTAGTTATTTATCTTACATAGCTAAAAAGAATAATACATTTCATGTGACATTTGAACATAATCCAAAAGCTGTAAGTCGAGAAGAGTTAGTTGATTGTTATGAAGTTGCTCATAGTGTATTAAAATCAGTAAATGCCCCGGTTTAAATTTTCCGTTTTTTTTACTAAGCTTGCAAGAATTTATATTTACAATATTGAACCATTGATTACTTGACTCCTAGAGAAAATAGAGGAAGGTTCGGACCAGTAGACGAAAAGTCGTAGCAGGCTTGACTTCCTCCCTACGTAAGAATAAAATATCAATCCTAAATAAAAAGCCTGATATTTTAAGAGAATTTCTCCTATTTTATTTCTGCTGTCTTTATTAATTCTTTAACAAGCTGTTTATTTCTAGTCTTGAAAACTTCATTGTGTGAAGAAACCATTGCAAATTTTTCAGAGTTTGGTTGAATATACTGTTTTGCTTGATTGACTGCATTAGCTGCATCCTGAAAAGCACCTGCAATTAAATGGACTTTCCCCTCATATTTAACGATGTCACCAGCAGCGTATAGCCCTTCAACGGAAGTTCGACAGGTAGAGCTTCCTGAAATATAAAAATCATCTTCCATCTTTATGTTTAATACACTATTCTTCAGTAGACTTGTGTCTTGTTCATATCCATGATTAATAACGACTTCATCAATAGATAAATAAGTGACTTCACCTGTTTCGTGATTCGTAAGTTCTACCTGTTCAATCACTTCATGATTGTCACCAGCAATTAGTTTCGTAATACTAGTATGGAAGAGACATTTAGCTGAACTGTTCATTAACTGTGTAACTTGAGCTTCATGCCCTCCTAAGGTACCTTTTCTATAAGTTAAATAGACTTTTTTTGCAATGGGTTCTAGTTCGTTCGCCCAATCAATGGCCGTATTCCCACCACCTGAGATAATGACTGTCTTATCTACAAACTGTTTTAATGATTTTACAGTATAGTTTAGGTTAGATACTTCAAATCTTTCAGCACCCTCAATATTCAATTTTTGAGGATTCAGGATTCCGCTTCCTACAGCTACAATGACTGTTTTAGAAAAATGTTCTCGTCCAGAAGCTGATTTCAAGACGAAGTGACCTGCCTCATTTTTAGATATTGACTCAACTTTTTCATTTAACACGACTGTCGGGTTAAAAGTAAGCCCTTGTTGAACAATTTTTTCAATTAGTTTTGCTCCAGGTGTTGGAGTAATCCCACCTATGTCCCAAATCATTTTTTCAGGGTACACGTGCACTTTTCCACCTAATTGAGGCTGAAATTCAATTAGCTTTGTTTTCATTTCTCTTAAGCCACTATAAAAAGTGGAATATAAGCCCGCTGGTCCCCCTCCTATAACCGTTACATCATATAAGTCTACACTCATAATTGCACTCTCCCTTGCGCATAAAACGCAATTGATTATCATTATCAATAAGAATACTCTGCTTTAATAATTTTTTCAATAAATATTTTTAGGCTGTTTTCGTAATGATTCTTGTTTTTGTAAAAATCCAAGTGCCGATTTTTACCCTTTAATAATTAAAGTGTGCTACAAAGTTAGATGGTAAGGCTTTTTCTAAAACTTATAACCTCTAAAGCCCAAGATAGCATGTATATTTTATAGACAGATTTATATACGTGAGAAGCAACAAAGTTTTAGAAAAGAGCCATATTTTAAGAGGCACGCTTATAAAATGGATCGTGTTATCTGTCAATATCTAATAGTTTTACATTGGCCAGGTTCCTAGGTTACTAAAAAGGCACTGTATATTTCTTTAGTTGTTTACTGCTACTTACAGAAAAATAACTTATTGACAACCTCATCAAAATGGATATATATTAACGTTAATGATAATGAGAATTATTATCAAACAAACTTTTGATAAGGATGGTTACACACATGAAGGCAAAACAAAAAATATCATTAATCACAACACTTCTCATTGCTTTGCTGATAATTGCACTAGTTGGTTGCTCAAATCAGCAATCAAAGTCTGAAACAGCTTCGACCGAAACATCTAATACGGAAACAGCTGATTCACAAGAAGCAAAAACACAATATCCTATTAAAATTAAGCATGCTTTTGGCGAAACGATTATTGAAGAAAAACCTGAACGCATTGTTACTGTCTCATGGGCAAACCATGACGTTGTTCTAGCACTAGATGTTGTACCTGTAGGCTTCTCAGCTGCAAACTTTGGAGTTCAAGATGATAGCGGTATGTTACCTTGGACGGCGGAGAAATTAAAAGAACTTGGTGAAGAAAAACCGAATATTTTTCAAGATACTGATGGTTTAGATTTCGAAGCTATCTCAGATGCTAATCCAGATGTCATCCTTGCGGCATACTCAGGAATCACTCAAGAAGACTATGATACCTTAAGTCAAATTGCTCCAGTTGTAGCATATGAAACTGGCCCTTGGGTAACTTCATGGCGCGACCAAATTAAATTTAATTCCATAGGTATGGGAATGGAAGCAGAAGGTAAACAACTTATTGCTGATACAGAGAAATTAATTCAGGAAAAAGCAAATGAATTCTCTGAAATTAAAGACAAAAAAGCTGCTTTTGCTATGATTAATGCTGCAGATTTGTCTAAGTTTTATGTATACACTCCTGCAGATCCTCGTGGAGAGTTCCTTAGTGAGCTAGGTATGGAATACCCTGAAAGCCTGAAGACTCATATCGCAGATCCAAATAGTTTCTATATTGAATTAAGTGCTGAAAATGCAGATGCTCTTAAAGATGTCGAAGTATTAATCTCATATGGAGATGAGAATACATTAAAAGCACTTCAAGCTGATCCAATCCTTGGAAAAGTACCAGCAATTCAAAATGGATCTGTTGCTATTATTGGAAATAACACTCCACTTGCAGCAGCTGGGAATCCAAATCCTCTATCAATTGCCTATTCAATTGATGAGTATCTAAACTTAATTTCAGAAGCTGTTAGCAAGCTAAAATAATGAATAAAGTATCCGTTTTAGAAAATAAGCAGTTACTCATACCGAAGAATTTTATAGGAGTTCTTACACTCCTGCTTATCTTACTCGGTATTTGTGTATTGGCTTCTCTTGCCTTTGGTTCTCGTACCATTGGGTGGACTGACCTCATGAATGGGTTGTTCTCCCCCGATGTACAGTCTCACGAATCAAATGTTGTTCGCCAAAGAATTACTAGAACTTTATTTAGTCTTATGTGTGGTGCTGCATTGGGAGTGTCTGGTGCGCTTATGCAATCTGTTACACGCAATCCCATTGCAGACCCTAGTATATTAGGAGTAAACACAGGGGCAGCTCTATTTGTAGTCTGTGGAATTTCCTTTTTAAATATCAGTTCTGCTAGTCAATATATTTGGCTTGCATTAGCGGGAGCAATTTTAACTGCCATTTTTGTATTCGGAATTGGTTCTATGGGGAGTGGCGGTGCCACCCCCCTTAAACTCGTTTTAGCGGGTGCCGCTACTAGCGCAGCATTATCATCTCTAGTAGTCGCCATTATGATTCCCCGTTCTAACGTTATGGACCAATTTCGCTTTTGGCAGGTAGGTAGTGTTGGATCTGGAAACTGGAGCTCTATTTCTACTTTTCTTCCTTTTCTTATTGTCGGTATTCTTATTGCATTCTTAACTTCTCCAGCACTGAATGCATTAGCATTAGGTGATGAAGTGGCAACAGGTTTGGGAGTGCGTACGGGTACACTTAGACTGATTGCAGCCTTTGGCGGAGTTTTGTTGTGTGGTGCAGCGACAGCACTAGCTGGTCCTATTGGTTTTATAGGTTTGTTAGCTACACATATTATACGACTGATGATTGGCCCTGATTTACGTTATATTATTCCGATGTCGGCTCTTTCTGGTGCCATTATTTTAACATTATCAGATATTTGCGGTAGGCTTATTGGTAGCCCTGGTGAACTAGAAGTAGGTATCGTTACAGCCTTTATTGGTGCCCCTATTCTCATCTTACTAACTATGAAAGCGAAAATGCGTGCGCTATGATAAATGAATCTATGAATCTAATTATGGTAGGTAGAAAAAAGAGAAGTCGTCGTTATATATTCGTGAGCTCTTTGCTTGTGGTCATTGCCATAGCTCTTTGCTGTGCTATGCTTATGCTAGGAAACATGATTTATCCTGTACAGGATGTCCTACGTGTTCTGCTAGGAGAGGATGTAAAAGGTGCATCATTTGCAGTTGGGACAATCCGTATGCCGAGAATGATCGCAGGTGTTTTCGCTGGATTTGCATTCGGAGTGGCTGGTCATGTATTTCAGACCATGTTACGAAATCCTTTAGCAAATCCGAATGTCATTGGGATAACAGCCGGTTCAAGTGCAGCCGCTGTTTTTTGTATCATTGTTCTTCATGCAAGTAACACGGTTGTTTCCACTGCTTCCATTGTTGGTGGACTTGCTACAGTGTTATTAATTTTTCTATTGTCAAAGAGAACTTCTTTTTCCATTGGTAGATTAATATTAATTGGAATTGGAATTCAAGCCATGCTAGATGCTACTATTTCTTATTTATTACTGATTGGACAGCAACACGATCTCCCTACTGCAATGAGATGGTTAAGCGGAAGTCTAAACGGAGCTAAAATGGAGAATCTTTATCCTCTTATCATTACCGTTCTAATTCTTTCTCCTGTCATCATCTCATTCGGGAAACGATTAGACATGCTAGAACTTGGAGAGCAAGCAGCCACTTCACTAGGAGTCGACACAGATAAGACGAGACTTGTGCTCATCATCACTTCTGTACTGATCATTGCGCTAGCTACTGCTACAACAGGACCCATCGCCTTTGTCGCATTCCTTTCTGGACCTATCGCAAAAAGACTAGTGGGTGTTGGATTTTCAGGTATTATTCCAGCAGGACTTGTTGGAATCATATTAGTCTTAGCTTCAGATCTTATTGGACAATTCGCATTCGTTGCAAGATACCCTGTAGGTGTAATCACTGGTATCCTTGGTGCACCATATCTAATCTACTTGCTAATCCGGATGAACCGAAAGGGAGATTTATAATGAAAAAATCGCATACTATTCAAACCGAAGCTATTACTGCTGGTTATGATCATAGAACCATTCTGCATGATGTTAGTATTACTATTCCAAATAATAAAATAAGCATTATTATTGGTGCTAATGGATGCGGGAAATCTACCCTTCTAAAAACGATGGCTAGACTTATTAAACCTACTTCTGGGCAGGTTACGTTGGATGGAATACCCATTAATAAGATTCCACCAAAAAAGTTAGCCCGTGTGTTGGGGCTTTTGCCACAATCCCCTATTGTGCCTGAAGGAATATCGGTTGCAGATTTAGTTGGACGAGGAAGATATCCACATCAAACATTTTTAAAGGGTTGGTCAAAAAAGGATTACGAAGCTGTTGCCGAGGCTATGGATATGATGAACATAACAGAATTTGCTGACCGTAATATTGATGAGCTTTCAGGCGGTCAAAGACAGCGTGTATGGATTGCCATGGCTCTCGCGCAACAAACAGATATATTATTTCTTGATGAACCCACCACCTATTTAGATATCACCTATCAAGTAGAAATTCTCGATTTGCTAACAGACCTTAACCGTAAACACGGAACTACCATCGTCATGGTTCTCCATGATATTAACTTGTCCGCCCGATATGCGGACCATATTTTTGCTCTTCATAAAGGGAAGCTTGTTGCAGATGGTGAGCCCTCAAAGGTGATTACTAGCAAATTGATTGAAGAAATTTTTGGGCTTCATTGTACGGTAATAAACGATCCTGTTTCGGATTCTCCTTCTGTGATACCAATAGGACGTTATCACAATAAATTGAAGATGTACTCTTAAGTAGTAGACAACTGAAAACACTTGTTTGTTTAAAAAGAAAAGATAGCTATGGCTCTAGCTATCTTTTCTTTTCGGTATTTTTTACATTTATTCTTTTAAATCTTCAATTGAGTCAATATCCATGTATGCTGGTACGACTAATCCTAATTTCGTTCCAGTAAGGTTTGCACCTAAGTCTTCAAACTTTCCTTCGTATTCAGCATAGTAATCAGCGTGTGTTGTTGGCAACCATGCACCTACCATTGCATCACCACTACCGTCTGCTACACCAGCCCACATTGGCCCTGCATCAACTTGAATTAAATCTACTTCATATCCAATGCTTTCAAGTACATTTTGTACAACATGTGAGCTAGCGATTACATCATCCCATGCAACATAAAGCATCTTAAATTCTTCTCCGTTAACCTTGTTAACCCCTTCAGTCCAAGTATTAACTAGCTCTTCATTTTCGCTTACCCACATAGATGCTGCCTCAGCTGGCTCTTTTCCTTCTTGAATTAAATTCATCACTGTTTCTATATGTTCTGGCTCCCATTTGAATTGATCTAAAAGCTTAAATGCATCAGGATGATCTTCCTTTAAACCTTGACGAACAATCGTGTTAACATCCTCGGCTCCACCATAAATACCTTTTGGATCTTCTAAGTATTTTAAGTCATAGCTTGCAAACTTCCAATGTGGGCTCCAACCCGTTACAATGATCGGTTCCTCCTTGTCATATGCTTTTTTCAAAGCGGCCGCCATAGCAGCACCTGAACCCTCTACTACTTTCCAATCATCAAGTCCGTATTCAGGTAAAACCTCATCAATCGTTAATTTCATTAATCCTGCGCCTGGGTCAATGCCTACAATTTTGTAATCAACTTGTTTACCTACAGAATCAGATGAACCTCCTGTTTGCTCTCCACCACAAGCGGCTAAACTAAAAGTTAGTGCCAATGCTGTTGTTACCCCTACTAATTTTTTCAACATTAAAATGTTCCCCCTTCTCTTTTCTTACCAATATTTTGAGTGATGCGATCTAGTAAAATAGCAATAACAACTATTGCTAAACCAGCCTCAAACCCAACCCCTGTTTTAATTTGCGTAACGGCACGGTATACCTCTGTACCTAGTCCTGGAGCCCCAACCATAGATGCTATTACCACCATCGATAAAGCTAACATGATGCTTTGATTAATCCCTGCCATAATAGTTGGCATAGCAAGTGGCAGTTGTACCTTTAATAGTTTTTGCTTGGTTGTAGAGCCAAATGCTTCGGTTGCCTCAATTAAATCTGCTGGTACCTGTTTTATTCCAAGAATGGTTAAACGAATGGTTGGCGGCATCGCAAAAATAACAGATGCAATCACCCCTGGTACCACCCCAATACTAAAGAAAAAGATTGCCGGTAGTAAGTAAACAAAAGCTGGCATGGTTTGCATGAAATCAAGTATAGGTATAACTACTTGTCTTGCTCTTTCACTTTGTGATGCCCATATCCCAACTGGAATCCCAATTAATATGGAAATCAACACCGCCGTCAATACAAGAGCCAGCGTTTCTAACATTTCTTCCCAATATCCTAAATTATCAATTAGAAACAAACCTAGTAATGAAAATAAAGCAATTCTCCAATTACAAATCTTCCAAGCTAGTAAACTTACGAGAATAATGAATAGAAAAGAAGGTATAAAGCCAAATCCAGAAACAATTCCTTCAACAAAGAATTCAACGCCAGCAGATATACCATCAAACAATCCCTCGAAGGTTTTAGTCATCCAATCAACTAACACATCTATCCAACTGGCTAAAGGAAGCTTCGGTAAAATCCCATCCATTTACAACACCTCCTTAGCTGCTACTGCCTCAGGTTCAGCAACCTCATTTATATATTGCTCGTTACCCGTAAGAGCACCGATTACAGCTCCTTTAATTAAGATTCCTTTTAATCGTCTCTTTTCATCTGTAACTGCTACAGGGATGTTTGAAGTGGAAACTTTTTCAAATAAATCAATTAATAACGTTTCTGTTCCAACCACATTAATATCCTTATCTATGTAAAGCTCTAACGGATGATTTGATTCAGCTGCTTTTGAAGCATCTTTTGCAGTAATTGCACCAAGAAGATTTTGCTGTTTGTCCACAACATATATAGAAGAAATCCCCAAATCCTTCATTAATTTGAGTGCGACACGTGGACCCTTATCTATTTGAACCGTTTCAGCACGCTTCATAACATGCCCAGCAGTAAGTACCTTAGAAAGATCAACATCCTCTACGAATCTCTCAACATATTCATTTGAAGGATTCATCAATATTTCTTCAGGTGTACCTATTTGTACGATGTTTCCATCCCTCATAAGCGCAATTCGGTCACCAATTCGAAGGGCTTCGTCTAAATCATGGGTAATAAATACAATCGTTTTTTCCATGGTAGATTGTAATTCTAGCAACTCATCCTGCATGTCTTTTCGAATCAATGGATCCAATGCGCTAAATGCTTCATCCATTAAAAGTACATCAGGATCATTTGCCAGCGCTCTCGCTAATCCCACTCGTTGTTGCATTCCACCACTTAATTGACTTGGGTACTGATTTTCATACCCCTTTAAGCCTACTAATTCTAACGCTTCCAAAGCTTTCTTACTTCTTTCACTCTTTTCAACACCCTGAATTTCCAAACCGTACTCGGTGTTTTCAAGTACTGTTTTATGTGGAAATAAGGCAAATTTTTGGAAGACCATGCTAATTTTCTTCCTTCTTACTTCCCTTAATTCTTCCTTATTCATCTTCACTACATCTTTTCCATCAATTTGAACTTGACCAGATGTAGGCTCAATCAGTCGATTAAGTAATCTGACTAAGGTGGATTTACCACTCCCCGATAAACCCATAATGACGAAAATTTCGCCAGCTCTTACTTCAAAAGATGCTTGATTCACACCAACTGTTGAACCTGTTTCTTTTAATATTTGCTCTTTTGATTTCCCTTCCTTAATGAGCTGCAAAGCCTTTTTAGGAGACTTACCAAATATTTTGGTAACATCATTGACTTTAATCTTTATAAAGTTTTCTTCCATTCTTTCACCTCTTTTAATTTGTCACTTCTGACCTTTTAATTATAGACTTATTATTTATTTCGGTTCAAACCGCATATTCAGTCTTATTCGTTTGTATAATACGTACAGAATTTACTGTACAAAATATACAGAAGATTTCCTTAATAATCCTCCCAATTACTCCTTATTCCTTCATATGAAGGTACTTTACATTTCTTTAATGAATATGTAGTCTAGAATCTGAACAGTGATAACAACTTTTATTGGATGTGATATGAATGAAAGAAAATGAAATATTAGAAAGAACTAGAACGATGGTTATAGATGCAATTGCTCAAAATATGAACCTTTATGGAATCACTCCTTCTGCTGGACGTCTATATGGTCTCCTTTTTTTTTCAGATAAACCGCTTACACTTGATGAAATGAAAGAAGAACTCGGAATGAGTAAAACAAGTATGAGCACCTCAGTAAGAAGCTTACTTGATTTGAATATGGTGGAAAAGGTCTGGGTAAAGGGTGAAAGGAAGGATTTATATACAATAAAAGAAGACTGGTATCAGTGTTTTTTTGATTTCTTTACGATAAAATGGCGTACAGCTATTACGATGAATAGCAGTGCAATGGAAAAATCCATGGCCAATTTAAAGGAACTTATTGCAGATCCAAACATTCCTGAAGATATCCGCGAGCATGCTCTTATGGATATTAAGAAACTAGAAGAAAGAATTGATTATTACGATTGGCAAAACAGGCTCATCGATAGCTTCGAGACGAAGGAAATTCTAAACTTTATTCCAATTAAGGATAAGAAGGAATAAAAGCAAAAAAGAGAGGATCACCCTCTCTTTTTTATGCATTTTAAAACTTTTAGAAACAAATTAATACGGTATTCTTTAGATATACCTTGCGGGAACTTATATTGCATTCCAATCTTAAAAATCTATCTATGTTAGTTCGAGTTTAAACGCTTTTACAATTATTCCATCGTTTGCAGGTTCAAAGTCGTATTCTGGACAACGTACAAATCCTAAACTCTCATATAATACTATGGCACTACTCATAAATTCTCCCGTGTGTAATCCAATAGCTGTTTGATTTTTTTGTTTTGTTCTTTGAATACACTCATTGACTAGAGCCTTTCCAACCCCTTTTCCACGTGCTTCTGGGTCTACGGCGAGTAAACGAATTTCGGCGTGATTTAACTCATCCAAAAATCCTTCATAAGCATCACTATTTGGTGGAACTAGTGCTACACTTCCAAGTATAATTCCACCCTCCTCTGCAACAATCAGCTCCACCCCTGCTTGGATATCTGCATCAGATGATATTGCTTTCTGCAATGCTTTAAAATGATCTTCCGGTACCAATTTCTCATGATCATTATATGCACGTATACGTTGTTTCCGGATAAAGAGTATTTCTTCTTTTACTGCATTTCGTATTTTCATAGAACCACCTCCTATTTGGTATAAAGGAATTTTTCTTCTTTTCCGCTTACACTCTCTCTGTTATGATGAGTTTCCCAATTAGATTCATCTGGCCCCTTAGGTAAAATAGATAGTTCTGCTTTTTCGGGGTTAATAGTAATAGATAAATGATAATGTTTCTTTATGGCATCAAAATCAGTTGTATCCCTGAAACCAGGAGTTTGGTATAAGTCCCGAACATATCCCCAAAGATTTGGAAATTCTCGAATTAGAGTGCGGTTTGTATTAAATGCTGTGTAATAAGCTGCATCGAAACGTACTAATGTTGTAAATAATCGAACATCAGAGTCAGTTATATAATCTCCAAATAAGAAACGTCGTGTAGAAAGGTGTTCTTCTAGCTGGTCCAATCTTGTAAAAAGTGTATCATAGGCTGACTCATAAGCTTCCTGCGAGTGGGCGAATCCACATTTATAAACACCATTGTTAACTTCATGAAATATGACTTCATTCATCTTATCAATATCTTGTTGTAAGTGTTCGGGATACAAATTCGGCGCATCCTCTTTATGAAGTGGCCCCCATACCGTTTCAAAATAATTCGTAAGCCTGAAATAGTCGTTATTTACTGCTTTTCTAGTCGCTATGTCTACCATTACAGGTACAGTTGGTCTCGCAGCATATTCGGAATCGGCTGCGAGATACAATTCGCTTACATACTGTACCCCAAGTATTGGGTCAACATTTCCGGCATCTAATGCAAATTCCCAATCAACTCTTCCTACTCTTGGACGTAGTGGGCTTACCTTTCCTAAACTTATCGCATTATCAAGTCCAAGGATATTCAGAACAATTACTGTACGATGTGCCCATGGACATGCTGCACACCATATAAGTCGATACTTCCCAGCTTCTATCGGAAGCTCCTCCGGGGATTTACCAAAAGGAGTTGTAAAATGATTGGTTTGCCTTATAAAATTACCATCTTTAGAAATTTCTTTTGGTTTATTTCCCATAAAAACCACCTTTTTATAAATTCTAAGTAAATCCATTGGATTAATTTAAATATAAATTAGTTAATATTATTAGTCAAAAAATTCAGGCATTTAAGAGGGAGGTAGTGTTAAAATTGGGCACAAGAAAAAGAGAGGTAAAAGCCCTCTCCTTTTTATGCATACATTTTATTCTCTTCTTTTCTAAAAAAGCTTCTCATCGCATGGAATACATCAGCTTTTTGCTTGAGGATATAATATCTGAAGTCTTCATGTTTGATGTTTTTATACGCGGACATGAGGGTCGAGTGGCGGTTATACTGATTCACTTCTCCATATCCAAAAATATTGGATACTTTCATTAATTCTTCAACGAGTTTTACACATCGGGCATTATCAGATGTTAAATTATCTCCATCTGAAAAATGGAAAGGATAAATATTAAACCTACTTGGATCATATTTTTGGTCAATGAGTTCTAAAGCTTTTCGATAGGCGGATGAACATATCGTACCACCGCTCTCACCTTTTGAGAAGAAGTCCTCTTCTGACACCACTTTCGCTTCTGTGTGATGGGCAATAAATTCAATTTCAACCGTTTCATATTTCGTTCTTAAGAATCTAGTCATCCAGAAGAAAAAGCTTCGAGCCATATATTTTTCCCAGATTCCCATGGATCCACTTGTATCCATCATGGCAAGTACAACCGCTTTTGAGTCTGGCTTTACAATTTCGTTCCACGTCTTAAACTTTAAATCTTCCTTATAAATTGGATGAAAGCTTGCCTTTCCGGACATTGCATTTCGCTTAAAAGCGGTCATCATGGTTCTCTTCTTATCAATATTACCCATTAAGCCTGTTTTCCGAATATCATTAAATTCAATATCTTCTACTACATTTTCATCTCGCTCTTTACGTTTTAAATTTGGTAGTTCTAATTCCTTAAATAAGGCTTCTTCAATTTCCATTAAGGATACCTCTGCTTCAAAGTAGTCCTCACCTGCTTGGTCTCCGGCTCCTTGACCTTTTCCTGGTCCTTTTTGACCGCTAGAACCATCCCTAGCAACAACATCTCCAACTTGGCTTTCTCCATCCCCTTGGCCAACATGTTTGTTTTTATCATAGTTATACCTAATTTTGTATTCATCCAGTGAACGAATCGGAATCTTTACCACTTCTCGACCGTTTGATAATATAATATTTTCTTCCGTGATTAAGTCAGGTAAATTATTTCGAATCGCTTCCTGAACTTTCTCTTGATGGCGCTGCTGGTCATCGTGGCCTTTGCGGTGGAGGGACCAATCTTCTCTCGAAATCACAAACTGATGGTTATTGACATCTGTCATTTTTAACCCCTCCTTAAAATTTTTTTGCACACTTTAAACTTTTGTTACATACAATATCCCGAGTGTTTAAAACACAACTGAATCGTTGATTACTCTATCCTATGCAGAAAATCAAAATAATTTACAAATAATTTTGACAATTAGACAGAAGCCTATAAATGGACAAGCCTGTTTTAAATAAGGCTTATTATAATCTTTCGTCATTCCAGAAGTTCATCATAAAATGGGAATTTGGATTGTAAGGTGCACACTCATAGCCTTGACCATGCAAGTAGTCAATGATATCAGGCAGCACGGCAGCTGTCCCTTTATTAACATGCATTAGTATGACTAATGGTTCCTTACTTCCTTTTAAAGCTTTTACCCCATTTTTTACATTTTGAAAAATCATTTGTGGATTTGAACTTTGATATTTCCAATCAAATGTGTCTAAATTCCAATCCCACATTTGA
The DNA here is from genome assembly GCF_034427655.1 of Robertmurraya mangrovi. Taxonomy (NCBI): domain Bacteria; kingdom Bacillati; phylum Bacillota; class Bacilli; order Caryophanales; family Bacillaceae; genus Robertmurraya; species Robertmurraya mangrovi. Next base: position 9,898 of record NZ_JAXOFX010000026.1, on the reverse strand, counting down.
AACCCCTTCGTTACTAATCCATCTCTTAGTGAGTCCTTCATAAACGGTTTACTTCCATAAGGTACTCTAGTTAATGTAGAGTCAACACCCGTAATTTCAAGTAAAGTTTTACGTGTTTTTTCCATCTCTTTAGCTACATTTAAAGGATCTCCTAAATAAAGTTTGTCTTTATCATGCGTTACACTATGAAGGGCCGGATAATGTCCCTCATTTACTAATCTTATAACCTCATTGCTATACTTCTTCATTAATGGTTCTAACATAAAAAATGTACCTTTGGCTTGCTTTTCCTTCAATGTATCTAGGATAGGAACAATATGCTCATTAGGTCCATCGTCAAAGGTTAAATAGACGACAGGTTTCTGTTCTTCTACCTTTACTTTCTCTTTCCTTTCAGGTTTACTCACTTCTTTTTCAATCTGTATGTAATCTCTTTCCTCAATAACTTTTTTATCATTATTGTTTTTTTCTTGGGTCATGAATGTTGCTTTATATCCGAAGTAATCTGAAACAAATTGCAAAGGGAGATATATGTTTTCATCTTTGTATAAAAGTTTATTTGATAGTGTTCTTCCATCAGAAGTCTCTACTCTTTCTTCCTCCGTTGAAAATAACAACCAGTTTGAATCAATTTGTAATTTTACACTCTTTGTTTTTTGCGAAATCACTAATTCTGCATCTATAGCATCAACAAATGACCAGATTGGTATATAAGAAATATGGTCATCAACCAATTCTAAATCTTTATGGAATGAAAGCGCTTGTTTATCGTTGTTGTTATTGTTTTCTACTGCTAACGCTTCGCCATCCTTAATGATTATAAGTAGTGTAAATACAGCAAGTATAAACCAAACTAATTTTTTCAACCTACTCTCTCCTCTCAAGACTTCTACTACTATGACTATTAAAAGTGAAAGGAGAATATGATAGTTAATAGATTAAAAATTTTTTACAATACGAGAGTAATATCGTCAATCGGTTCTAGGAGCCTAGTAAAAAAAATAACCTCCACCATGTGGTGAAGGTTATTTTTGATCCTGAGCGGGATCTGGTTTTTTCTTATCTTCTAATAACTCTCTATTTGTACGTAGGTTCTCCATTTGTTTACCGAGGTCTTTCATCTCTTCGATGTTAACTGCCATTGAACTATTTTGGGGAGTATGATTCTTATCTAACTCTGCTTTTTTCATTTCTATCACCTCAATAATGTATTACCCTAGGAGAGTGACACATAAACATGTCCACTTTGGTTGAAAAATTTATAGACTAAATGGAAATTCTCTACTGGTACCTTAAAAATCTTCATAGAAGAGTGCCAGGTTTAGGTTATTTTTGCGAAAATACTAATATTTTTGCGATAACAGAAATAATCTTGCGAAAAATAAATTATTTTTGCGATAACAGAAATAATTTTGCGAAAAAACATATATTTTTGCGAACACACCTAATTACTTTTACAAAAAAGACTGACAGCTAAGCTGCCAGCCCATCTTGAGATTATCGATTTAATAAACTTCCAACATAGCGTAATAGCTCATTTGCAGAAGTTGAGTTGTATCCGTGCTCATCAATCAACCTTGCAACTACTTCATTAACTTTCTTCAACTGTTGTTCATCTGGGGTCTTCGTAGATGTAGTAATCTTCACTACATCTTTTAAATCTGCAAATAATTTCTTCTGAATGGCTTCACGTAGACGATCATGTGAATTGTAATCGAATCTCTTCCCTTTTCTAGCATAAGCAGAAATTCGAATCAAAATTTCTTCACGGAATGCTTTTTTCGCATTTTCTGAAATACCAATTTGTTCTTCGATCGAACGCATCAGTTTTTCATCCGGATTGATTTCCTCACCTGTTAATACATCTCGAAGTTTTGCTTTATTACAGAAAGCCTCAACATTATCTAGATAGTTATCCATTAATGTTTTCGCAGACTCCTCGTAAGAATATACAAATGCTTTTTGAACTTCTTTTTTCGCAAGATCATCGTATTCCTTACGAGCAAGAGAAATATAGTTTAAATAACGCTCGCGCAGCTCTGCTGTGATTGATGGATGTTGATCTAGCCCTTCTTTTAAAGACCTCAACACATCTAGTGCATTAATCGTGGACATTTCCTTGCGAATGATAGTTGAAGAAATTCGGTTTATTACGTAACGAGGATCAATTCCACTCATTCCCTCATCAGCATATTCTTTCTTCAATTCTTCCACATCAGCAGAAGTATACCCCTCTACACTTTCCCCATCATACAAGCGCATTTTCTTAATTAAGTCAATGTCCCCCTTTTTCGGCTCTTTTAGTCTTGTGAGGATCGTAAACATCGCTGCTACTTTTAACGTATGTGGAGCAATATGAACATCATAAACATCACTTTCACTAATCATTTTTTGATAGATTTTCTCTTCTTCACTTACCTTTAAGTTATATGGAATCGGCATAACAATGATACGTGAATGTAATGCTTCATTCTTTTTATTTGAAATAAAAGAACGATATTCCGTTTCGTTTGTATGAGCAACGATTAGCTCATCTGCCGAGATTAATGCAAATCTACCCGCTTTAAAGTTTCCTTCTTGTGTTAGTGATAATAAATGCCATAAGAATTTTTCATCACATTTTAACATTTCCTGGAATTCCATCATTCCACGATTTGCTTTATTTAATTCTCCGTCAAAACGATAAGCACGTGGATCTGATTCAGAACCATACTCTGCAATGGTGGAGAAATCAATACTACCTGTTAAGTCAGCAATATCTTGTGACTTCGGATCAGATGGACTAAATGTTCCAATCCCAGTCCTTTTATCTTCAGACAGGAAGATTCTTTCGATAACTACATCTTCAATTCGTCCATGATATTCTTTTTCAAGACGCATCGTATTTAGAGGAGATAAATTACCTTCGATTCGAATGCCATATTCATCGAAGAAGTCTTTTCTTAAATGGTGAGGAATTAAGTGCAATGGATCTTCATGCATCGGGCAACCTTTTATTGCATAAATAGCACCTTTATCACTATGTGAATATGCTTCTAACCCACGCTTTAACATCGTAACTAATGTCGATTTACCACCACTTACAGGCCCCATTAACAGAAGAATTCTTTTTCTAACATCCAGCCTTTTAGCTGCTGGGTGAAAATATTCTTCCACTAATCTTTCTAACGCTTCATCTAGTCCATAGAGTTGGTTACTAAAAAATTCGTATCTCTTCTTTCCACCGTCTCTTTCAACACCCGCATCTTTAATCATATTATAAATTCGTGAATGTGCTGATTGTGCAACCTCTGGTCTTTCCTTAATAATATCCAAATACTCGCGAAAAGTACCTTCCCATTTTAACTTCTCTTCCTCATATCTGTGCATCTCAATCTTTTTTAAAATATCCATAAGGACCTCCCCTGTAGCTTTGTCAGAGACGATTAATATAATCTATGCGCTTGGGCAAGTGAACATGCAGAAACAAAGGTTGCCCGGTTTGTCCTTTTTTTCAAACTTCTTAAAAAGCAAACTTTATTACTACATAGAAATAATGACTTTGCTTTCAGGGAAGAGACTCTCATAATAAATTGGAATTAATTAAAAATATTATTGTAAAAAATTATCCACACTTTTCATTCACACATTTAAATTAATAGGCTATAATAAGTTTATATGCATTAAAACTGGGACTACTTTATTAAAAGGGAGGCTACATATAGATGGGTACACTTTTAATTGTTGGTGTTATGGTTGCATTCTTAGCTGCTATCTTTACTGCAGGTTACAACGATAAGCCAGGTATGAATAAATAATTAAATGATAAAAAAGCTGCTGATACACTCAGCAGCTTTTTTGTATATTTAGGATGTTAACTTAAATGTAAGAAATCCTGTTGTCTTAATGCCTCATATATTAGTATAGCGGCAGTATTAGAAAGATTTAGAGATCGAACATTTTCAGTCATAGGAATTCTTAGAGCACGATCTATATTTTTTTCTCTAACCTCAACTGGAAGCCCCGTTGTCTCTTTTCCAAAAATAAAAAAATAATCTTTATTTTTGTCACTATAGTCAAAAGTTGAATAAGTTTTTTGTCCAAACTTTGTTAGATAGAAGAATTCCCCACCTGCATTTTTTTCATAAAACTCATCTAAGGAATCATAGTAACTAATGTTCACATGTTCCCAATAATCTAATCCTGCTCTTTTTAACATTTTATCATCTGTAGAAAATCCAAGTGGTCTAATTAAGTGCAAGCTAGTATCCGTTCCAGCGCAAGTACGAGCGATATTCCCTGTATTTGACGGAATCTCTGGTTGATATAAAACTACATGTACTGCCATGTTTTCACCTCAAAAAACTAATATCTCTGGCTATTATACCACTATTAACTCTATATTACTGAATCTATGTCACTCCCTCCAGTTCTACGTAGATCCCTTCACCCCTGTTGTTGAGTCTAAAATGTGAAAGAATTTGTATTTAATGTTAGGAGTATAAGCTGTTGAGTCTTCATATGCCCAATACCTCATTCGACTATTGGTAGTATGTGCATTAACTAGTGGCATTCCGTCAGCGTCCTTCGCAGTTACAATGGTAGTATGATCAAACCGTCCATCCCCTTGAAAATCATAGCAAATAATATCACCTAATTTGAGCTCCTTTGGGCTACTTACTTCCTTCCCTTTAAGACCTTGTTTAGAGTTTGGTAAAAACCATCTTAGAGAGTGTGCCACCGTCCACGTATAAGCCCAATTATCACGTCTCATCCACCAACCACTACTTCTATTCGGATACCCAATCATGGGAGCTCCACCCGCATGAATACACTGTGAAATATAATTGGTACAGTCAACCTCAAATTTTCTAAAAGCAGGGTTATAGCTATTCCACCATTGCTCTGCATATCTGACTGCTTTTAAACGATCATACATATATGAGGTTCTCTCACTCGTATCTTCTATAAATTCCTCTTCAGTTGCTTCATTTGTTCCATCTAATTCATATACATTAATTTCTTCATCATCAACCAATACACCTTTGTAAAACTCTGCTATTCTTTCTTCAACTTCTTCCTCTATATAAATATTTCCTTTATGGTTTATTAAGTATTGAAAATGAACATGATAAAAAACCTTCTCAACATCTGAGTCATTTAGTTTATTCTTGATTTTTCCTAATGCTTTAGCTTTTACAATTTCTCCACTTCTATTTGATAAGCATTCCTTTTTCTTTTCCATTTTCAAGCAAACAGGATTTTGATCTCTATTTAAGGCCACACACTGCTGTACCCTTTTTTCTAGATGTTCTTGTAATTGTTTCCTCACTTCAGAGTCACTCCTTTCCATTCATACATATGAAAGGGAACTCAAGAATAAATCAAAAAAGAGAGCTTTTTAGCTCTCTTTTTTCATAAAAAAGTTTAAACCTTTATTTATTTCTTCAATCACATCTTCATCCAACTCGTTTATTTGAGCTTTTTGTAAAGCATTCATGGCTTCCTCTCCACCAATCTTTCCAAGAGCCCATGCCGCTGTTCCCCTTATCACTGGTCTAGTGTCATTTTTCATAACGGTGATCAAATCTCCTACGGCTGTTTCATCTTTGAAATGTGCAAGCGCAAGTATCGCGTTCCTCTGGATAGGTTTCTTTCCTCTCCAAGAGCCCGAAACATGTCCGTACTTTTCTTTAAACTCCCGATTACTGATATGAAGAAGCGGTTTTAGTAATGGTTTTGCGATTTCAGGGTTAGGCTCCATTTCTTCATGGATATGAAAGTCCTTCCCTTTATTTTCTGGGCAGACCGTTTGGCACGTATCACAACCATATAATCGGTTCCCTATTTTCTCTCTAAATTGATCAGGAAGAAACCCTTTTGTTTGTGTTAAAAAAGCAATGCATCGATTAGAATCTAATTGTCCTCCCTGAACTAAAGCTCCTGTAGGACAAGCATCTACACACTTATTACAGTCTCCACATTGGTTCTCGATGGGCTTGTCTGAATGAAATGGAATATTTGTTATCATCTCACCTAAATATACATATGAACCAAACTCAGGTGTGATAATCGCACAGTTCTTTCCACACCATCCAATCCCTGCTCTTTCAGCAACAGCCCGATCAACTAACTCTCCTGTATCCACCATTGATTTAAATTTTGCCTCAGGAACTTTGCTAAGAATATAATTCTCTAACTTTTTTAAGCGGTCTCTTAATACAACATGATAGTCTGTTCCCCAAGAAGCTCTACAAAAAATTCCTCTTCTCTCTCCTTTTTTACTTTCCACCCTTATTTTCATTTTAGATGGGTAGGCAAGAGCTATGGAAATAATAGAGCGCGGCTCGTCCATTAATAAGGCTGGGTTAACTCTCTTCTCAATATCAGGCTCTTCAAAACCCGATTGATAATCAAGTTCTCGTTGCTGCAATAGCCTATTTTTCATTTCATCAAAAGTGGATGCTGTAGTGAAACCAATCTTATCAATCCCAATTGTTTTACTGTAAGCAATAATATCCTTTTTGAGCTCTTTTACATTCATATTAGTTCCCCCCTTTACCGTTTGGTTATATATAAAGTCAATCTATTAAATTTAGAAAACACTGCTTAATATGATAAACTATTTTCAAGACTTTTTGGAGGTGGAATGCTTGGAAATTCAGTTATCTACACAATTATGTTCACTTATACCTGATTTTAAAATAGGTACTATTCAATATAAACATATTGATGTTGGACCTTCCCCACAAATGTTAAAAGGAAGACTTCAACTGTTTCAGGAATCTTTATTTTTCGAACTGGAAGATAAAAGTGTAACCGATTTAGACGGTATAAAGGAATGGAGAACTATTTTTAAAACGATTGGTAAAGATCCAAACCGTTACCGTCATTCAGCTGAAGCCCTATATAGAAGAGTTAAGAAACAAAACTATTTGCAATCGGTAAATAGCGCTATAGATTTGAACAACTTTTTTTCATTAGAATATGAAATCCCACTGGGAATATATGACCTTGAAAAAATGGATGGAAATGTGGAAATAAAGATTGGTGAAGAACTTGAGGAGTACACAGGTTTAAACGGCAGACAAAACTCATTACATAACCTTATCGTTTCTTCTGATAAGAACGGAGCATTTGGAAGTCCTTTTGTCGACTCTGTAAGAACAGCTGTAACAGAAAGCACTAAAAACGCTATACATGTCGTATATTTAAGACCCTCTATGAACAAAGAAAGTGCCAGTAAGATGGTGGAATCTTTAATGAATATGTTTATTCAAATTCATGGTGGGGAAGCACATTATGAAATCAGGGGATGTTAATAAAAACATCTCTTTTCTTTCTTTATTTCTCTCAATAACACATAGGTCTAATATAGAAGCGCTTTTTTCACCTTTAATAAGTTCATTTGTTGTTAGTTTAAGCTTGTTACAAGCCTAGTTACAAACCTAGTTCCAGATAAGATCATGAAAAAAGCATAAATAAAAAACGCAATACCTCGTTCTTTCTGAAACGAAACACTGCGTTAATACCTATGTATGGAGCGGGTGATGGGAATCGAACCCACGACATCAGCTTGGAAGGCTGAGGTTTTACCATTAAACTACACCCGCAAAATAAAAATTGAATACCGGTGGTCGGGGTCGAACCGACACTCTCGAAAGAACACGATTTTGAGTCGTGCGCGTCTGCCAATTCCGCCACACCGGCTAATTAAGCTATTTTGTTTTATAATGGTGCCGAGGACCGGAATCGAACCGGTACGGTAGTCACCTACCGCAGGATTTTAAGTCCTGTGCGTCTGCCAGTTCCGCCACCCCGGCTAATCTAGCTTAATTCAAAATTATGGAGGCGGCAACCGGATTCGAACCGGTGGTAAAGGTTTTGCAGACCTCTGCCTTACCACTTGGCTATGCCGCCATAATCGTTGGAGCGGAAGACGGGATTCGAACCCGCGACCCCCACCTTGGCAAGGTGGTGTTCTACCACTGAACTACTTCCGCATAAATGGCTGGGCTAGCTGGATTCGAACCAACGCATGTCGCAGTCAAAGTGCGATGCCTTACCGCTTGGCTATAGCCCATTTATATGGGGCGACTGATGGGAATCGAACCCACGAATGTCGGAACCACAATCCGATGCGTTAACCACTTCGCCACAATCGCCATAATATTAAATTGGCAGGGGTAGTAGGAATCGAACCCACACCAAAGGTTTTGGAGACCTTCGTTCTACCTTTAAACTATACCCCTATAATGGTGGAGGGGGACGGATTCGAACCGCCGAACCCTAAGGAGCGGATTTACAGTCCGCCGCGTTTAGCCACTTCGCTACCCCTCCGGATAATTTATTATATTCATTCATGCTAGTAACATGACATATTTATAAATTAACAATGCCGGCGATAGGAGTCGAACCCACGACCTACTGATTACAAGTCAGTTGCTCTACCAACTGAGCTACACCGGCATAATATTATTTTAATTTGATAGTGTATATTTACAAAGTTAGTTATCGTCATCCTGACCTCAGAAAGTTAAATCTAGAAGCTTATCGGTCAGTATGCTGATGATAAATCGAGAAGCATATTCGTACGTGCTCTACCAACTGAGCTACACCGGCATAATAAAATCCCAGTATACATACTACACTGAGCAAACAATTAAAATGGTGGCTCAGGACGGAATCGAACCGCCGACACAAGGATTTTCAGTCCTTTGCTCTACCAACTGAGCTACTGAGCCATAAGTGGCGGTCCCGACGGGAATCGAACCCGCGATCTCCTGCGTGACAGGCAAGCATGTTAACCGCTACACCACGGGACCACTTAAAGATGGATTATTGCGGGGACAGGATTTGAACCTGCGACCTTCGGGTTATGAGCCCGACGAGCTACCAGACTGCTCCACCCCGCGATAATAATATAATGTTTCATAGGTTATAAGGAAGATTCTTTTTACTTCACTACGTTTCGTAAAAAAATTAAGGAAAACTCTTTTTGCTTCACTACGTTTCGCAAAAAAGTTTTGGTGGAGGATGACGGGATCGAACCGCCGACCCCCTGCTTGTAAGGCAGGTGCTCTCCCAGCTGAGCTAATCCTCCGAATATGGTTGTTTCTTTTACTACAGTATGTTCCGTAAAAGATTAAAGGAAGTTTCTTTTTACTCCACTACGTTCCGTAAAAAAAACTTGGTGACCCATACGGGATTCGAACCCGTGTTACCGCCGTGAAAGGGCGGTGTCTTAACCGCTTGACCAATGGGCCATATTATAAAACATAATGGCGGAGAGCAAGGGATTTGAACCCTTGAGACAGGTTTTGCCCGCCTACACGATTTCCAATCGTGCTCCTTCGGCCACTCGGACAGCTCTCCTAATGGCTCCGCAGGTAGGACTCGAACCTACGACCGTTCGGTTAACAGCCGAATGCTCTACCACTGAGCTACTGCGGAATAATATGGTAAGTTTCCTCAACCTTGTCTAGCTAAGCCGAATGTCCTCATCTCAGCAAGCTTATCCAAGTAGCGGCTCGATGAGTACAACTCGTAGCATAATCTAGGAGATATGCTCGTTGCTCTACCACTGAGCTACTGCGGAATAGTAATAAAAATTACAGCCTGGCGTTGTCCTACTCTCACAAGGGGACAGCCCCTAACTACCATCGGCGCTGAGAAGCTTAACTTCCGTGTTCGGTATGGGAACGGGTGTGACCTTCTCGCCATCAACACCAGACTATTAAAGACATATTTTATTATATCTTTATTTTAAAATTTTTCAAGAGGAAATTTTTGTTCCCTCAAAACTAGATAATGATTGAAGAAGAAGAATTCGAGTAATCACCAATAATGTGGTTAAGTCCTCGATCGATTAGTATCAGTCAGCTCCACATGTCACCATGCTTCCACCTCTGACCTATCT
>NZ_JAXOFX010000025.1:0-49473 GCF_034427655.1 Robertmurraya mangrovi | reverse complement strand
AAGGCATAACTATGATTTTTCACGATAGTGAAAAGATCAATCCTTCTAAATTACATAGTCTGGTGGCGATAGCGAGAAGGTCACACCCGTTCCCATACCGAACACGGAAGTTAAGCTTCTCAGCGCCGATGGTAGTTAGGGGCTGTCCCCTTGTGAGAGTAGGACGTCGCCAGGCTTTGTAAAAATAAATATAAAATATATAGTATATAATTAGAATATCTTGCATATACTATACAAGTAAGCAAATAATTACTAAGGTTTTTAATTAGAACAAACAATTAATATTATTATTATCGCGGGGTGGAGCAGTCTGGTAGCTCGTCGGGCTCATAACCCGAAGGTCGCAGGTTCAAATCCTGTCCCCGCAATAATCCATCAAGGTCCCGTGGTGTAGCGGTTAACATGCCTGCCTGTCACGCAGGAGATCGCGGGTTCGATTCCCGTCGGGACCGCCATTTAATAGAATAATAATTTATGATAACGGAACATTGATAGTTTCGTTTTTTTATTTTCTGGGAAAAATGATTTATGTGCTAGGTAAGAATTAGGGGTTATAAGAACCTTTCGTTAAAGTCTTTTGCTCATTAGTAGAAAATCATGTAAACTACATATAGATTAAAACTTCCTTAGGAGAAAATCCTAAGGTTTTTTTATAAGATTAAGAAAGAAACTACATAATAAAGACGTTTTAAAAAGGTGATTAATATATGAGTCAATATAAATTTATTTCAACTCAACCTGAGAAGACCACTGAATTTGCTAGACGGTTTGCTGAATTATTAGAGCCAGGTGATGTCATTGCGTTAGAGGGCGATCTCGGAGCCGGAAAAACTACATTTACTAAGGGACTTGCTGAAGGATTAGGTATAACCCGAAATGTAAACAGCCCTACTTTTACCATTATCAAAGAATATATAGGAAAAATGCCGCTTTATCATATGGATGTATATAGAGTGCAAAGTTCAGATGAGGACCTTGGATTTGGTGAGTACTTTGAAGGTGAGGGTGTCACGGTTGTAGAATGGGCTCATCTCATCGAGGATCAGTTACCCCCTCAATTACTAACTATATATTTAAAGCACGGTGAGAACGGCTCAAGGGTTCTTACGTTTGAGCCAAGTGGAGAGCGTTATGAGTCATTATGTAAGGAGCTATTCAAATGAAGATTTTAGCAATTGATACTTCCAATTACGTACTTGGAGTCTCTGTTATAGATGGTGAAAAGGTGATTGGAGAATACATCACAAATATAAATAAAAATCACTCTGTAAGGGTTATGCCTGCAATTGAAGCTTTATTAAAAGATGTGGACGTTAAACCGAGTGATCTTACTAAAATCGTTGTAGCCGAGGGTCCTGGTTCTTATACAGGTGTAAGAATTGGTGTTACGATTGCAAAGACGTTAGCTTGGACATTAAATATCCCTCTAGTAGGTGTTTCTAGTTTAAAGGTAGTGTCTGCTACAGTAGGCAGATATTTTAATGGTGTTGTATCACCATTGTTTGATGCTAGAAGAGGTCAAATATATACGGGTTTGTATGAGTATAGTGCTGGCCAAATTAAAACGGTTATACAAGATAAACTAATTTTAAGCAAGGATTGGGTACAGGAGTTAATAGAACGAGATAAGCAGATTCTTTTTGTAGGCAATGACCTACCTTTGCACCGGTCTGTTATAGAAGAAGTTCTCGGAGAGCGTGCTCGATTTGCGGAGATTACCGAACTTAATCCTAGACCATCGGAATTAGCTTTATTAGGTAAAGATTTAGAAGGTGTAGATATACACCATTTCACGCCAAATTATATTCGTTTAGCAGAGGCTGAAGCGAAATGGATAGAAGAAAATAAGAATAAATGTTGAATGGAAGAACGTACATGAACAAATCGTTAACCTTTCGATTGATGGAAGAAAGAGATATCGATCAAATAATAGAAATTGAGAATCAATCTTTTGCTACACCTTGGAGTAGGGAAGCCTTTGAAAATGAAATCTTTAAAAATCAATATGCTGTATATATTGTTTTAGAGGATGAAGGTGAAATTGTTGGATATTGTGGCTCCTGGATTGTTATTGATGAGTCTCATATTACCAACGTTGCTGTTTTACCTAAACACCGAGGGAAAAAATTTGGTGAAGCCTTAATGAAAAAAATGATGGATGTCTCAAAAGAGATGGGAGCCATTTCAATGACGTTAGAAGTGCGTGTAACGAACCATGTTGCTCAGTCGTTATATCGAAAATTAGGTTTTCAGGATGGGGCTATTCGAAAAAATTATTATACAGATAATCAAGAGGATGCTTTAGTAATGTGGGTGAAATTATAATGGAAAATAATCAGTATATCATGGGGATTGAAACAAGTTGTGATGAGACAGCTGTAGCAATCGTTAAAAATGGCCGTGAAATTATAGCTAATGTAGTGGCTTCTCAAATTGAAAGTCATAAGAGATTTGGAGGGGTAGTACCTGAAATTGCTTCTCGCCATCATGTTGAACAAATGACCCTTGTTATAGAAGAGGCGATAAAACAAGCAGAAATGGATTTCTCTCAAATAGATGCCATTGCCGTTACGGAAGGACCAGGACTAGTAGGTGCTTTGTTAATTGGGGTAAATGCTGCTAAGGCTTTAGCATTTGCACACAATATCCCTCTTATTGGTGTTCATCATATAGCGGGACATATATATGCTAATCGGTTAGTAACTGAGATGAAGTTCCCCTTGCTATCCCTAGTAGTCTCTGGTGGACATACGGAGCTTGTATATATGAAAGAACATGGTCATTTCGAGGTAATCGGTGAAACAAGAGATGATGCAGCGGGAGAAGCTTATGATAAGGTAGCAAGGACTTTAAATTTACCTTATCCAGGTGGACCACATATAGACAGGCTTGCTCATGAGGGGACTCCAAATATCAATTTGCCTCGGGCTTGGCTGGAAGAGGGATCTTATGATTTCAGTTTCAGTGGTTTAAAGTCTGCTGTTATAAATGCAGTTCATAATGCGGAGCAGCGAGGCGAAGTTATTGCTCCAGAGGATCTAGCAGCAAGCTTTCAAGAAAGTGTTATCGAAGTTCTAACGAAAAAAACTTTATTAGCGGTTAAGGAATACGAAGTTAAACAAGTATTGCTAGCAGGAGGCGTAGCTGCAAACAAAGGGTTAAGAACAACTTTAGAACAAGTGTTTAATGAACTAGAGGATGTTGAGCTTGTAATTCCACCACTTTCCCTATGTACAGATAATGCGGCTATGATTGCAGCAGCAGGCAGTATTTTATTCGAAAAAGGAATAAAATCTAGTATGGCTTTAAATGCAAATCCAGGACTAGATATAGCTATCCACAACTAAATAGAAGTAATAAAATAGTCCCTTAAGTAGTTAAGGGGCTATTTTGTGGATAACTGACTATTTCGACAAAAAATACTGTTAATAATGTGGATAAAAATTAACTAAACTGTGGATAGTGTGGAAAAGTATGTGGAAAGCTTAAAAATAGGAGTATTTTAATGTGAATAAATCTGTGGAAAAACAAAAAAACCAGGTAGATAAATCTTCCTGGTTTTTTCGGTTAAGATTTCTATTCCTCAGCAAGTTCGGTCCATTCTTCCATAAATCGCTCAAGGTCCTCTTTGGCCTGTTCAATCGCTTTATTAATTTCCATAACCTTTTCATGATCTTGAAAAATTTCTTCCTGACATAGTAACTCTTCATTTTTTTCTATCGTACCTTCTAATGATTCGATAAGTTCCTCGAGTTCCTCTATTCGCCTTCTTCTTTGACGTTCTAACTTTTTCATTTCTTTATCTTGATGATAATTTGTTTTCACTTGTTGTTTAGAAGATAACTCGGTAGTTTTTGTAGCAGCTTCCAACTGTCTAAGCTCTTCTTGCTCTAATTTCTTTTCTACGTAGTAGTTGTAGTCACCTAAGTATTCTGTTGCACTAGTAGTACTTAGCTCTACCACTTTTGTTGCAATTCGATTGATAAAATAACGATCATGTGAAACAAATAGAATTGTCCCTGGAAAATCGACTAAGGCATTTTCTAGGACTTCTTTGCTATCTAAATCAAGATGGTTTGTAGGCTCGTCCAAGATTAAGAAGTTAGCTCTTTGCATCATTAATTTAGCAAGTGCAAGTCGAGCTTTTTCCCCACCACTTAATGTAGAGACAATTTTTAAAACATCATCACCAGAGAAAAGAAAATTACCTAAAACGGTTCGAATTTCTTTTTCCGTCTTCATAGGGTAGTCATCCCATAATTCGTCAATCACTCTTTTATTAGACCTTAAGTTAGCTTGTTCTTGGTCATAGTAGCCTACCATAACGTTAGATCCACGTGAAATTTCACCTGATAAAAGAGGTAAGGTTCCGATAATTGTTTTTAATAAAGTAGATTTACCTACACCGTTTGGACCAACTAGGGCAATACTTTCTCCTCTAGTTAACCGTAGGGAAATGCCTTTCGAAATGGCCTCTTGATCATAACCAATAGTGGCATGTTCAACCTTTAAGACATCGTTACCCGTTTGTTTCTCAATTTGAAAACCAAAAGAAGCAGACTTCTCATCTCCTAATGGGCGGTCCATTACTTGCATTTTTTCAAGCTTTTTTCGTCTACTTTGTGCTCGTTTGGTTGTTGAAGCTCGAGCTAAGTTCTTTTGAATAAAATCCTGTAATTTAGAAATTTCGTCTTGTTGCTTTTCAAATAGCTTCATTTCTCGTTCGTATTGTTCTGCCTTTTGGTCTAAATAAGAGCTGTAGTTACCCGTAAATTTAGCAATTTGATTTCTCGCTATTTCATACACTTGATTTACTACTTTATCGAGGAAATAACGATCGTGGGACACGATTAAAATTGCCCCGTCATAACCCTGTAAATATTGCTCTAACCATGAGAGTGTTTCAATATCAAGATGGTTAGTCGGCTCGTCCAAAATAAGAATGTCTGGCTTTGTTAATAATAATTTACCTAAGGCTAAACGTGTTTTTTGCCCACCACTTAAGCTATCAATTTTAGTTGAGTAATCAAAGGATTGGAAATTTAACCCATGAAGAACGGATCTGATATCAGATTCGTACTGGTATCCACCATTTTCTTTGAACTGAACCTGCAGACGGTCATACTCTTTAAGTACTCGATCATAATCAGTCGGATTGTTAAACGTAGACGGATCAGCCATTTTCGCCTCAAGCTGTCGTAGTTCAGCTTCTTGTTTTTTAAGATGACTAAAAACAGTCAGCATTTCTTCCCAAATAGAGAGTCCTGATTCAAGTCCAGTTGTTTGTGCTAAGTAACCAATCGTCACATCCTTTGGTTTAACGATGTCGCCACTTTCATACGAAATTTGCCCGGCTATAATTTTTAATAAAGTAGATTTTCCGGCACCATTACGTCCAACTAGTGCAATCCGGTCTCTTGTTTGTACTTCTAACTTTATATTGGATAAAATAAGGTCAGCACCATATGATTTGGATAGTTGATTAACTTGTAATAATATCATCATTTTTCACCTCAATACTCTAGTGATAAGTGTAACTGATTCACGTAGGAACAGCAATATAAGTAGTATTGATAAAGATTTTTTGTATGTTCAATCATTCTATAAATTGGGCTATTTTTCAATTGTTATGGAAAGAGCTTTTTGTGAAGAAAAGAACAAAGATTTCACACAGATTGACAAAAATAGTGTATCATTTTTTATGAGAGGGTGTTTAGACATGTCAGGATTTACTCACTTCAATGAAGAAGGCAGAGCTAAAATGGTTGATGTTAGTGATAAACAAGAAACCGTCCGTACAGCTATTGCTTATTCTAGTATAAAGGTAAATAAAGATATTTACGATGGAATTGCCAATAACGAGATGAAAAAAGGAGATGTATTGGCTGTGGCTCAAGTAGCGGCTGTTATGGCGGCTAAGAAAACTTGGGATATTATCCCAATGTGCCATCCACTTCCTCTTTCTAGCATTGACATTTCATTTGAATGGGAAATAAATAAAGAAGAGTATACATTATTAATTCAATCATTTGTAAAGACAAAAGGGAATACGGGTGTGGAAATGGAAGCGCTCACAGCAGCATCGGTATGCGCACTAACCGTTTATGATATGTGTAAAGCTTTAGATAAAGGCATGGTCATTGGTCCAACTTACTTAGTAGAGAAGACCGGTGGGAAACATGGCGATTACAAGAGAGAAGTATAATGAGCCAACAAAAATAGGCAAGGGGAATTTTAAATGAATAATGACAGTATGAAAATCCCACAAGCAACGGCAAAACGATTGCCTTTATATTATCGTTTTTTAAAAAACTTACACTCTTCTGGTAAACAGAGAGTGTCATCTGCAGAGCTTAGTGAGGCAGTAAAAGTAGATTCTGCTACGATTCGAAGAGATTTTTCCTATTTCGGAGCATTAGGGAAAAAGGGATACGGGTATAATGTTAATTATCTCTTATCATTCTTTAGAAAAACGCTGGATCAGGATGAGTTAACCAAGGTTGCTTTAATTGGAGTAGGTAACCTAGGAACAGCATTTTTGAATTATAATTTTTTAAAAAATAATAATACAAAAATTGAAATGGGATTCGATGTAGAGTCCTCTAAAGTAGGGACTAAAATTGGAGATGTACCTATTTATCATATGGACGACTTAGAAAGAGTGATTGAAGAGGATGATGTACAAGTTGCTATTCTGACTGTACCTGTATCTGCCGCACAATCCATTACAGATAGACTTGTAAAAGTAAATGTAAAAGGGATATTGAACTTTACACCTGCTAGACTAACGGTCCCTTCTACGATTAGAGTACATCATATTGATTTAGCAGTTGAGTTGCAATCTTTAGTTTATTTTTTAAAACATTACTCCGAGGTAGAAGAAGTAGAGTAGTAAAAAATCATAGAATTAACCAATAGAATTCGACTGAGGTTAGTGGTATATTCTTTATGTTAGAATTATTTCGATCGAATTGCTTTTAGTTCCATAATAAAAGTATTATGATACTAATGCCATTTATAAATAATAGTTTACGATGAGTGATAGATTAAGGCTATTGATAAGGAGGTGAGGCACATGATGAATCTTGGAATGGGAAGCCTCTTACTAATTGTGTTTGTTGCACTATTAATTTTCGGTCCAAAGAAGCTACCTGAGCTTGGAAAAGCAGCAGGAAACACACTGCGTGAATTCAAGAATGCTACAAAAGGGCTAGCAGATGATGATGAGGACGATGAAAAGAAGAAAGTTAAGTAATGTTAGGATGAAACCGTTATGAGTCATAAAGATATGACGATTTATGAGCATATAGGTGAATTAAGAAAACGGCTTGTATTTGCAGTCGTTTTCTTCTTTATTGCCACTGTTATTAGTTTCTTTTTAGCAGAGCCGTTAATCGTTTACTTACAGAAGGCGGATGAAGCAAAAGAGTTAACGATGAATGCTTTCCGTCTAACTGATCCAATTAAAATTTATATGCAGTTTGCCTTTTTGATTGCCTTTGTATTAACTTCGCCATTTTTACTTTATCAGTTGTGGTCGTTTATTAGTCCTGGGTTATATGAAAAAGAGAGAAGAGTAACATTAAGTTATATACCTATTTCTGTGTTTTTATTTATTACAGGAATTGCTTTTTCTTATTTTGTACTTTTTCCTTTTGTTGTTGAGTTTATGACAAGAGTGGCTAATCGGTTAGATATTAATCAGGTAATAGGTATTAATGAATATTTTCAATTCTTGTTTCAATTAACGATTCCTTTTGGTTTGCTTTTCCAGCTTCCAGTTATCATTATGTTTCTAACTAGGCTTGGAATTGTAACACCCATGTTTCTTTCTAAAATTAGAAAGTACTCTTACTTTGTATTGCTCGTTATTGCAGCATTTATTACTCCACCTGAGCTTTTGTCGCATATGATGGTGACCGTACCTCTACTTTTACTATATGAAGTAAGTATCATCATTTCGCGTGTATCCTACAAAAAGGTATTAGAAGCAGAAGAGAAATATGAACAAGAATATAGCCAAAACGAAGAAAAATGAGCCTGTGAACCAAGCTCATTTTTTCTTTTTTTGGATATTTTTAATTTTAAAATGAAACATGATCATTCTAATACCAGAACCGAAATCAAAAGTAGCTAAAATAACTAGTAGATAAGTGAAGAAGCCCCATTCACCGTTTCTTGTAACATCTTGGATAGCAAAAACGGTAAATAATACTCCTAAAACGATATAAATGATTCCCGAAAATAACGGTGATTGCCTCATATAAATAATCCTCCGATAAAGCTTTGAATTTTCTCTGACTCTCGAATCATTCTTTCTATGTCTTCTTTAAAGACAGATTGTACTAAAAAGACAAATGTGTTCATGGCAATGTGGGCGACGATTGGAACGATAATCCGATTGGTTTTAACATATAAGAAGGCAAAGGTAAAGCCCATAGCTGAATACAGTAGTAAATGCTCTAATTCTGCATGTGCTAAGGCAAAAATAACAGAACTGATTAATCCTGATAGGAAGAAATTAAACCTTTGATAAAGAGAACCGAAAATGATTTTACGAAAAACAATTTCTTCGAGAATCGGTCCGATTACGGAACTTACTAAAGCAACAATCGGAAAGGCCTCAATAAAACTTAAGATTTGCTGGGTATTTTCTGACCCCATTTCAATGCCTAATAACCTTTCAATGTTTGCAGCTAGACCTTGAGCAAATAAAGCAAGAAATACCCCGCCTACTGCCCAAAAAATAGAAGAATTGATTGAAGCAACTTTTCGCTCATTATATCCTTTTTTCATTTCTTTCCTTAATAAAAATAATACGATTAAGAGCGTTAATGAAAAACTAAAAACTAACCAAATAATAACAGAAAGAACCTGCATATCTTCTATAGTCTTTCCAAAGAAAACTCCTGAAAAAGCAATGATGGGAACTCCGATAAAGCTGGAGAGCTGCATACCAATATAGGCGATTAAGATAATCCAATATTCCCTTTTCAATATTATTAATCTCCTTTAGTAAATGTAATCAATGATGGCACTATCTTTCATTTTACAAGTAATAAGCTTAATGTTTCAAATTAGAGGACTTGTTAATGTAAATATTCAGGTAGATGTATTTAATAACTATGGGCCTTGCCTGACAAGCATAACTAAACTTTTAATATTTTTCATAAAAAATTGGATATAAATAGAAAATTCGTGCATACTTTGTATGGTTGTGGAAAAATCCAACTTGTACGCTAAAGAAATGAACTACGTATATTGAAAAAAGCTTATCTTAATAATTTTATGTAAAAAATTTGAGCTTGACTCTTGCAAATATTTATCAGATTCATTAATATAATAATTGTGTTAGCACTCAATAAGAGAGAGTGCTAATAAAGAAAAATTTACATACAATTTGAGGAGGTTGTTTCACTTGTTAAAGCCACTAGGTGATCGTGTAGTTATTGAACTTGTTGAAACTGAAGAAAAAACTGCAAGCGGTATTCTTTTACCGGATAGTGCAAAAGAAAAGCCACAAGAAGGCAGAGTAGTTGCTGTAGGTACTGGCCGCGTTCTTGATAATGGTGAGCGCGTAGCACTTGAAGTTTCTGTAGGCAATAAAATTATCTTCTCAAAATACGCTGGTACTGAAGTTAAGTATGAAGGTTCTGAGTACTTAATTATCCGTGAAAACGACATCTTAGCTGTTGTTGAATAATTTTTACATTTTAAAACTAACGTTTATTAAATAATATTTTCAATTGATCTGAGGAGGTTTTTACTAATGGCTAAAGATATTAAATTTAGTGAAGAAGCTCGCCGCTCGATGTTACGCGGTGTTGATGCACTTGCAAATGCTGTAAAAGTAACTCTTGGACCTAAAGGACGCAACGTGGTTCTTGAGAAAAAATTCGGTTCACCTCTTATCACTAATGATGGTGTTACGATTGCAAAAGAAATCGAATTAGAAGATGCATTTGAAAACATGGGTGCTAAGCTTGTTGCTGAAGTAGCTAGCAAAACAAACGATGTAGCTGGTGACGGTACAACTACTGCTACAGTTCTTGCTCAAGCGATGATTCGTGAAGGTCTTAAAAACGTTACAGCTGGTGCTAACCCAATGGGTATCCGTAAAGGGATCGAAAAAGCGGTTGTTACGGCTGTTGAAGAATTAAAAGCAATCTCTAAACCAATCGAAGGAAAAGCTTCAATTGCACAAGTTGCTGCGATTTCTGCTGCTGACGAAGAAATCGGTCAATTAATTGCTGAAGCAATGGAGCGCGTTGGTAACGATGGAGTTATTACGATTGAAGAGTCTAAAGGTTTCACAACTGAATTAGACGTTGTAGAAGGTATGCAATTCGACCGTGGATATGCTTCTCCTTACATGGTAACGGATTCAGATAAGATGGAAGCTGTTTTAGACAATCCATATATCTTAATTACTGACAAAAAAATCACTAGCATTCAAGAAATTTTACCAGTTCTTGAGCAAGTGGTTCAACAAGGTAAACCATTACTACTTGTTGCTGAAGATGTAGAAGGCGAAGCACTTGCTACTTTAGTAGTGAACAAACTTCGTGGTACATTCAACGCAGTTGCTGTTAAAGCTCCTGGTTTCGGTGACCGTCGTAAAGCTATGCTTGAAGATATCGCTATCTTAACAGGTGGGGAAGTAATCACTGAAGAGCTTGGCCGTGACCTAAAATCAGCAACCGTTCAATCTTTAGGACGCGCTTCTAAAGTAGTAGTTACTAAAGAAAATACTACTATCGTTGAAGGTGCTGGAGACTCAGCTCAAATCGCTGGTCGTGTGAACCAAATCCGTGTTCAAATGGAAGATACAACTTCTGAATTTGACCGTGAAAAATTACAAGAGCGCTTAGCTAAATTAGCTGGTGGTGTGGCAGTAGTTAAAGTTGGTGCTGCTACTGAAACAGAATTAAAAGAGCGCAAACTTCGTATTGAAGATGCATTAAACTCTACTCGTGCGGCAGTAGAAGAAGGTATCGTTTCTGGTGGTGGTGTTGCACTACTAAACGTATACAACAAAGTGGCTGAGCTTCAAGCTGAAGGTGACGAAGCTACTGGTATTAACATCGTACTTCGTGCAATGGAAGAGCCAGTACGTACAATCGCTCACAATGCTGGCCTTGAAGGATCAGTTATCGTTGACCGATTAAAACGTGAAGCAGTTGGAACTGGTTTCAACGCTGCAAACGGTGAGTGGGTAAACATGATCGAAGCTGGTATCGTTGACCCAACTAAAGTTACTCGTTCTGCACTTCAAAACGCTGGATCAGTTGCTGCTATGTTCTTAACTACAGAAGCGGTAGTTGCTGACAAGCCAGAAGAAAAAGGTGGCATGCCTGACATGAGCGCAATGGGTGGCATGGGCGGAATGGGCGGCATGATGTAATAGCTGCTCAATCCAGGTATATAAGCATCTTTGCGTAATCTGGATGCTAAATAATGTAAGAATAGAAAGAGGCTTTTCAAAGGTTTTTCAAACTTTTGGGAAGCCTCTTTTTTTGTCAACTAATTATTAGAGCGATTGAAATGTACGAGTTCTAACGATGTAAAATAGGAACCAAATAGTCAGACTGTCTGTCGAAAGGGGAGCCAGAAAAAACTTAAAATATTGAAAACCGTCTACCTTAACCGATACCCTTCAGCTGCGAAATGATAGTAATAATAGAACAAGGGAACAATACGCGCAAACGAGATAAAGCGAGGGGTTTTATGAAAAAGATTTTCCTATGTCTTCTACTATTATTAATTCCTTCACATGCTTTTGCACAAGGGAAAGTACCGATTTTGGTCTATCATTTTATTGACGAGTATAAGGGAATAGGTTCTAGAGAGCTCTATGTAACTCCGGAGAATTTTGAACAGCAAATGATGTATTTGCGCGATCATGGATTTACCTTATTAACGTTTGAACGCTGGCAAGATATTGGTCAAGTAAAGAAACCCATTTTTATTACTTTTGATGATGGCTACAAAAATAATTTAAAGGCCTTTGCTATCTTTCAAAAGCTGAAAACAGAAAAATTTCAACCAACGGGGACCATTTTTGTCATTTCAGACTTCATTGGCCAATCGATTCGATTATCAAAATCGGACATAAAAGAGATGGTGGGTTCTGGCGTCATTTCTATCCAGTCTCACACTGCGACTCACCCTGATTTAACAAAGATAAATGATTATAAATATGAACTGAAAGAGTCCAAGGATAATATTCAAAAAATAACGGGTAAACCAGTGATTGCTCTATCCTATCCATATGGAACATGGAATAACGAAGTGGTAGAGAATACGAAGAAGTATTACATGTTTGGGCTTACCACGACACCTGAGGCCTTTGCTAAAAAGGGAATAAAGGATGAACTTTATCTATTGCCGCGGATTTATGTGAAGTATTCGACTACGCTAGATGACTTTGCAAAGATTGTGGAAGGAGAATAATCCTTCAAAATATTCACAACATCCTCATACACGATATACATATTAGATTCTTGTTAAAAGGGCTTATTTTATCTAACAGGGTGTTCTTCTGAGGAAAATACAGAATAAAGATTGATACTTAATCACCTGTCTCATGAATAAAAAGAGAGACGAACAAGTTCTTAAGGGGAACTTAAAACGTCTCTCTTTGTTTAATTTGACTCTCCAAAAGCCTCTGGAATCATCGTAAAGCCCTCAATCACAGTATCTTCTTCCACTTCAATCATAAGGTAACGTTTACCACCAAGGTTTACTTGCTTAACATATCTTAAATCTTGTGGACTGATAGAAATATTCGCGATTTTCGTTTGAATTTTAATAGATTTAGAAGAGAACTTCGGCAAGACACTGCTTGCTTTAATCTCATAATTTTCATCATCAATAATCTTTTTAAAGGCCATTTCTACCTTTTCGGTACTTACTTCTTCAAGACCGCTCATCTTTAACACCCGTTCGACGTCTTTTGTATCTAATTTGGGTTGTTCTTCCTCTTCATTTTCGACAATCATACGGTTAATTTCTTCGTACACATTAGAAAGAGTGGAGGTATTTAACTGGTCTCCGGTGACGTCTTTAATGATTTCTTCAAATACAATCTTATCGTCTTTTGCTGTCATTGTTTCTTCGCCGTTTAAAACATCTTCTATGAACTGATGATCAGGTTCATGTACTTTTCCTGCTGAATAGAGAATGTGGTTAACATCTGCCGCATTGTCAGTAAAGCAAGGAAATAGGAAGCCTCCGATCGGAGCATTGAGGTTGATAATGGGATCGATAACAAAATGGTACTTGAACTCTTTCTCCACATAGTCAAATAGCAGCTCTTTTTTCGGCTCTTGTGTGTTATTGATACTACATAGAATAAATGGGTGGGAGTAAACGGTATCTCGTTCACTTTCCTCAGCCTCATCATTTCGACGTTTTGTAGGCTTTAAGTATTCTGCACGAATAAAAGTGACAACAATATCCATATCGTATTGTCTGTTTAGGAGCATTTTCCCTACCATTTTTAGCATTTGCTCTTTCCAGTCTTCCACATCACTACTTAGTAATCCTTGATGCAAGATGAGCTGACTGCTATTTTCAGCATTTCTTTGAAACCTTAATTCAAAGAGTTTTTCATCTAATTGGCCAGCAAGCAGTTTTTTAAAATTACTCATAAATAGTTCTTGCTGATCTTGGTCAAGCATTTCGAAAGGTTGACTTTGGTGATGATAAATATCACTTGATCCCTTCATTATATAGACATTGAAAATATCGTGGATTTTTAGTAGGTCATTATTTAATTTGAATTGTTTACGAATTTGCGCTACGTCTTTTTTGTTCATGATTCATTCCGCTCCCAAACTGCCGTAATTAGCTAGATAAATACAACTTAATCCATATAGCGCTTTATTTTAACATAAATGGTTAGATGGATTCTAAGAAAATTTATTGTGATGAAAGAGCTCTAACATTATCAGCTAAAAATTCTCCCGAATAATTCCATCCTTACAAGGAAAAAATTTTACTATCACTAGAAAAGAGGGTTAAAGATGAGCGTATATGAAAATTTCCCTGTAGCAAACTTAGATGAAAATCAGTTGCAAAAGATTACACAGTTAGAAAAGGAATTAAGGAAGGAAACAAATGAAAATATTGTCTTGATTGCATATGATGAGAAGGATGAATGATCTAAGAGAGGGGTTTTTATTTGAAGTTGGTCATTTAAGTCCCCCTATTACATCAGTAATATTTAATAAAAGAATAGAAGCTTTTTTCAATAGCTGAAAAAGGCTTCTATCTATTCTACTTGATAAAAAATTTTCCCAATAAAAATGAATTACAAATTAGGCTATGATAGATATAGATCAACCTTCATATCTACCTAAAGATAAATAGATATTTAAAATTTCTGGAATAGGTGTGGATTCATATGAATCATAAACAATTAGTTTTTCAGATTTTCCTCTATATCATTATAGGAACTTGTTTTTACTTTTATATATGGTTTGTTAATCGTTACATATTAAATCTAGTAATCTATTATTTTTATATCCTATTTGGATTTGGGTCAATTTTATTCCTTTCTATTATGATTAAGCCCTATAAAGGGAGAGACATAAAGGACATTACTTTTTATTGTGCAACAAAAGTCATTTTTCTTTTTTGGATTACCTTCATTTATTTATTAAATATTAATCATGCTTTGGTTTAAGCATGGATAAAAAACTTCCTATAAATTGATTTAGGAAGTTTTTTTTGTTTTTCTCTACTTAGAAAATCCCTCTTTCCTTTCTAATTTCATAAAAACAGTCATTAAGCACTATGAAATTTAACAATTGTAACATAACTTGGAAATTGCAGTTGAAAATTATTATCAACCCTATCTTTTGTCCCTCTACGAAGGAATATCTTTAGCCCTGAAAAAAATTTTGAAGTCAAGGGATTTGTAGGAAAATACTAACAGACAAAATCCGACAAGTGTCTTGGCTAAATTGACGCAATAATATTCGGGTGGTAAAAAATATATAGATTAATGTGGTGGAATATCCTGTAAGTAAACAAAATGGCACAGAGGTTAAGCATATATGACCAAATCACAAATAGAAGTGCTCAATTTGTTAATAGATAAATATGAATCCTAAAGTATGCCAAATGATGGTAACAAAGCCGGTTCTTTTGACCGTGTAAGTTGTCCTAGAGCATGAAAAATTTCTAGCAAGGAGAGTAAGTCAGTGAATTTACGAAACATGGTAATAGCAATTTCAGCGGTATTATTACTGTCAGCTTGTTCAAACAATAAAGAAACTGAAAAAAAAGGGCCAGTTAGTGTAAAAGAAGAGAAACAGGATGAAGTGGTGGAGGCCATTAAACCGGAATATCCTCCAGCTCAAAAAAGTCCAGAGTCAATTGTTCAACAAAACTTAGGGGAAATGACACAGGAAGCGATGACTCTCGTTGAATCGAATAGTGACCAGGCAGCATGGGAGGACCTATTAAAAGATTTCCAGGTAGCAGAATTGGACCAGGATTCTATTTATAACGGTCTCATACACACTTTTGGATTTGACTTTCAGGAAACACATGACAACTTAGCCAATTATGAACCTGACTTTGGAGAATTTGAGATTTCGAGTGACAAAGAATCCTATAAAAATATTGCAATTCAGGTAGATTCGAGTGGAAGTATGGGTGGAAAGGTTTCTGGGGGAGTCAAAATGGACTTAGCCAAGAATGCTGTAAAAGATTATGCCTCTCGTTTAGCAAAGGATAGCTTTGTTTCATTAAGAGTATACGGGCATGAAGGGACTGGTAAGGAAAGTGATAAACAGCTCTCATGTTCAAGCACAGAAATGGTATATGAAACTAGTACATATGATGAGAAAAAATTCAAAAAAGCTTTAAATACGTTTAAGCCAAGCGGTTGGACACCACTAGCTGCTTCTATCCAGTCTGCTTATGAAGATCTTAAGTTAAATGCTTCGGAGGATTCAGAGAACATTCTTTTTATCGTTAGTGACGGGGTGGAGACTTGTGAAGGAGATCCAGTACAAGAGGCAAAGAAACTTGCGGAATCTGACTTAAATGTAGAAGTCAATATTATCGGTTTTAATGTTGACGATGCTGGTCAAAAACAATTAAAGGCTACGGCAGATGCAGGAAACGGAAAGTATTACACTGTTAATTCGAAGGTCGAACTGACAGATACCATCTTTGAATTATTGGATGATGTACAGGCGACCACAAAGAAGAATTTTGATAAAGCAAAAAGCGGTTACAAGATTAATATGCTTAGTGTGGAATTAGGGGAAGAAATTCGTGATTTAAGTGGATTGTTTAGAGATGTGATTAGTGAAGAAAATCGTTTATTGTCTCAAGTAATCCAACAACTTCAAGTTCAAGGACAAATAACCGAAAGTGTGGCTGAATCTTTAAGAGTCCTAGTGGATGAAAGAGAGGAAGCACTCCTCAGTTATCGAGAAAGCTTGCAAGAAGGAGCTTTTGAGAGAAAAGAAACGAAAAGACAAGAAATCTTTGATTACTTAGATTCGAATTGATTCTTTAGGTGCAGGAATGAAAAGAGCTTACAAAGTGAGGATTAATCATGAAAATATTAGTCGATCAATCATTAGGGTTACCTGACTCTTGCTTGGAGCCTCATGGTGCGATAGTTAGAAAAACTCCATTAAAAAAGGGTGAGTCTCTTGAAGATGTAATTGAAAAAGGAAAAGGGAAGGTTTTTACAAAAAGTTTATCCCTTATTAAAAAAGATTTACAGAGTGAAATAGATGAGTTTCATAAGTACTTCCATGAGTCGGAACAGCTTTTTTACCTTTACGATTCAAAAGTTACAGATAGCCGTTTAATTAAGAGAATTAGCAATTGGAATTTTCCAAATCGAAAGCTTTATTTAGTAGATGGTTCTAGTAATCGAGCCTTTGCAATTCATCTATTAAAGGAATTAACAAACCACCCCTTTGAGGAAGTTTACCGTCTGAGCCATTTATGCACGAATCAGAAATTCACTATAAGTAATGATTTAAAGTATCAAAAATCGGCTAATTACTTGCGATTGAAAGAAGGAAAACAAAAGATATATCACCTTCTAAAAGGTACTACTCATACAAAAATTACTTCTGGTCAGAAGCCTGAGCTAATTGAAAAAGTATTAGCCACTCTACAAGGAAATACATTCATTATTGCATCTAGAGGAACGGTGGAACTCCCTGATACAAAGTTTGATTTCTATAGGCTTAAAAACGAGGGTTTACCAATAAGTTCGGATAAAGTTGATATATTTATCCCCATTTAAATTAGATAGATAACGGAGTGACCATTCAATGATTGATGCCAAGAGAAAAGCAATTATATTTTTAACGATTGCATTCTTATTAGCTGTTGCTGCGGCAGGAGTGATATTAGTTCAAATACAGGAAGCTCAACAAAAGCTAGGGAAGACGGTTTTAGTGGCGGTTGCAAAAGAAGATATTAAATCTTATCACGAGATCAAAGAGACTGACTATGACTGGGTTGAGCTCCCAGAAAATAGTGCGCATGATTCGTTTATTAAAAACGAACAAGACCTACGAGGGGTAATCTCTGTTGTTGAGTTGAAAAAGGGAGATTTGATAACAGGCTCTCTAATTAGGAGGAAACTCGATATTCCCACAAATGAACGTGTAGTTTGGATCAATGCTACAGAGATTGTCTTAATTGATCAATTAGTAGCAGAAGGGGATCTTGTTGATATCGTGGCCGTCTATAAAGACGAAAAAGAAAAGGTTCAAACAGAGCGAATTCTTAGCAATATACAAGTTGTTCAAATTGATAAAGGAAAAGAAGGAAAACAAAGAGTAAAAGTAGCCCTATCCATTGAGGATGCTGAGAGGGTTATTCACGAACAAAATACAGCTGTACAGCTGCGTGTTTTGCGAGTAAACCAAGCAGGAGAAATAAATTAGCAAAATAACGAAGAGAGATAAAATAGTAGGTTTCCCTAGATTAAGGAAGGGTGCGTATCATTGAGTACTTTTAAAGGATTATTTATTACTAAAAATCAAGAGTGGGTTAATGAACTACATTCTCTTTTACATGATGTGAATATAGAGATTACGGTTGTCTCAGAGTGGAAACGTAGCTTCCAGGAACAACAGCTCAACCATTATATTTTCGTAGATTTAGAGTATGTTCGAGATACACAGCCATTTCAAAACTCTTCAAGTGTAGTGATCGGTCTTACGGAATCAAATGACTTTGTTCAAGGAAGATCTTGGCTCGTTTCGGGAGCAAAGGACGTTGTCATTTTTCCAGAAGAAAAAAATCGCTTACGTGACTTGATCAAAAATACTTATCAGCAGCTTAAGTTCCAAAAGGAGACGGAAACGGGCTTTGGTACGGGTCAAGTACATGCGTTTTACAGTGCAAAAGGTGGGAGTGGGAAAACCTTATTAGCAGCTTTAAGTGCCCAGTCTCTAAGCATTCACCATGAAAAGAAAGTACTTTTAGTTGACTTAAATGCTCAGTTTGGAAATATAGAGGTCTTGTTTGGAAGCCAGCCGTTTCGGTCTTATTATGATTTAATTCCCGTTATGGAAGAAATGGATATCCGCCATCTCCAGAATATTGCTCATTATCATGAGGATACAAAAGTTACATTAATAACAGGTCCTGCTGATCCGGCAAAAGCAGAATCCATCCCGGATGAATTAATTAGTAGATTAATAAGAATAGCCAGAAATCAATATGATTATATTCTTCTAGATTTACCGTCTAATATTAACAACTTAACTTTTACTGGTTTAAACGAGTCGACGCATATTCACTACGTTCTGACACCTGATAGCCTTGGAATGAGGGCCTATAAATATGCTGACGACCTCTTTAAAAGGTTCCAAATTGGAAGAGGAAATGAACTTTCGATTTTAATTAATCGCCATCATTCAAAATCAGAACTAACGAAAAATGATATTGAAAAGATCATTGACCGTGAAACAACTGGGTTGATTCCTTCCGATTATTTTTCTATTCAGCCCTCCTTAAATATGGGTGAGGCCTTTTACAAGCGAAAAAAGGATAAAGGGTCGAATAAAGTTTCAAAAGAAGTAAAAAAGTACGTTGATGAATTAACGAAACGTACAAAGGGGTGAGTAAATGTCTTGGGTTGAAAAAGCCTCTGTCATTGGTTCAAAAAATAGTCAACGAGACTGGAATGTAAGTCTTTCTCAAGTGGATCACTGGGTCAGACACTATAAAAACAGATTAATCAAAGAAGCAAACTTAGAAAGTATTACGATGCTTCCACCAGTTGAACGGAAGAAGACGATCGAACGACTGGTTATCCAAATGATCAATGAAGAAAAAGTGATTATCACATCTGAACAAACGGAACAAATTATTCAACAAATCATCAATGAATCGGTTGGTTATGGTCCACTTGAAAGCCTACTTCGAGATGAGTCCATTACAGAAATTATGGTGAATGGCGCGAATGAGGTTTTTATCGAGAGACAAGGAAAGCTTGAGAAGACAGACGTCAGATTTAAAGATGATCAACATGTAAGGCACATTATTGATCGAATTATTGCTCCATTAGGAAGACGGATTGACGAAAGCTCACCAATGGTTGATGCCAGATTACAAGATGGAAGCCGTGTAAATGCGGTTATTCCACCAATCAGTGTGGATGGCCCCTCTGTTTCGATAAGAAAGTTTAAAAAGGATCCCTTTAAACTCGATGATTTAAAGGATTTTGGTAGCTTCTCAGAAGAAATGTCCATGTTTCTGCAAGCTGCCGTTCAATCGAAGGCTAACATTCTAGTATCTGGGGGAACAGGAAGTGGAAAAACGACTCTGTTAAACGTCCTATCCGATTCCATTCCGTCAGGAGAACGTATTGTCACAATAGAAGATATGGCGGAGTTAAGATTTTCTTATGACAACTTAGTTCGTTTAGAGGCAAGGCCACCGAATATGGAGGGGACAGGAGAAGTAACGATTAGACATTTAGTGAAAAATGCTCTTCGTATGCGTCCCGACCGAATTATTGTCGGTGAGGTTCGTGGCTCTGAAGCCATCGATATGCTTCAAGCAATGAATACGGGTCACGAAGGTTCTTTAACCACGATCCATGCAAACAGTCCAAAGGATGCTTTAGGGCGTCTAGAGTCGATGGTTATTATGTCGGGACTTCCGTTAACGGTTGAAGTTATTCGAGGCTATTTTGTCGGTGCATTAGATTTAATTGTTCAAACTTCACGCTTTACAGACGGAAAACGAAGAATTGTTCATATATCTGAGATTGTTGAAGAAAATGGAGAACTTCTGTTAAAGAATATATACCATTTTGAAAGGCAAGCAACTCTTCCAGATGGAACGATTAAAGGTGAATTTAAAGCAACTGGATATATACCTAAAATGTATGAGCGTTTCCGTTCCTTTGGTATTGATTTTCCAAAGAGTTTTTTTGAGAATGGTGTATTCAAATGAGTCTAGCGTGGGCTTTATTATCTGGTAGCATTTTCACTTTTTTCACAGGACTGTTTTTTATTTTTAGTAGCAAGGCGACACGAGGAACATACAAACGCGTAGATAAGTGGTTTGATCGAGAGAAGAAGTCTGAGAGAAAAAGCTTTGTCTTACTATTCGGAGACAAATTCGATTCATCTGAATTGTCTGAATCTCTGCAGAAAAAACTCATTCAAGGAGATATACAGTTAAAGCCATCAGAGTATATGGGGATATACATTCTACTCTTAGCACTTTTAACTTTTATAAACGTCGTTATTTTAGGCTTGTATATCTTTATGGGATTCTTATTTGCTTATCTCATTGTTTCGCTCGGTTCAAAATTCTATTTGAATTCCCGGAAGGATAAAAGAACGGAGAACTTTAACAGGCAGCTACCGGAAATATGCCGGATGATGTCCAATGGAATTAAAGCAGGACAGACGATTCCACAAGCCATTGAAATGGTCGGTCGTGATGTAAAGGAACCTAGCAAGCTCGAGTTTCAAAATATGGACTATCAGCTAAAGCTAGGAGATAGTTTGGAATACGTGATGACACAGTTTAGAGAACGGGTGTTAAGTAACGACATTAACATCTTCGTAAGTACGATATTAATTCAGCAGCGTGTAGGTGGAAACCTTGCTGAAGTATTATCAAACATGGCAGAAACACTAGAGGAAAGAAGTCGTGTGCATAAAGAAATTAAAACGATCACGGCGGAGAGTCGTTCCATTGCTTATATTCTCATTTTCATGCCGTTTCTCATGGCCATGATGATGAACTTGTTTATTAAAGGCTTCTTAAATGTTCTGTTTACTCCGTTTGGAATGATTATCTTTGCTGTCTTTTCGGTAATTGTTTTTTGTGCATTTATGATTATCAAACGAATTACAACTATAAGGGTGTAGAAGCATGCAGTTACTTAATTTATTTTCTCTCGTTATGTTTACCTTAATTTTAATCATGCTTTTGGTTGGTTTTATTTATCTCTATTTGTATATTGCCAAGAAAGAAAATTTGTTGAGTTCCAATGGATATTCCCTTAAAAAAAATAAGCATAAACGGAAACTGAGTGAAAAGATCATTACACCACTTGTTAGATGGGGAAAAAAAGCTGGACCTGTTGGAATCAAATACCCATTTTTTGCTGACATGGATAAACATAAAACTTTTTTGAGCCATGCCGGTAATCCTCTAGGACTGCAATTTCAAGACTTTTATGGTTTTAGATTTGTTTTAGGGATGATTGGATTAGGTTTTGGCTCAATATATGGTTTTTTAGGACTTCCATTCGCTTTACCCATTATGTTTATGGCGATCTTCGGAGGGTTTTTAGGGCCTAGTGTATGGCTTTACTTCAAGGCGAAATACAGACAGGAAACCATCAGTATTATGATGCCTGATTTTTTAGATACAGTAAGTGTAACCTTATCAGCTGGGGTTAGCTTAGATGGTGCCCTTAAGCAAGTGACCAAACAATTTGAGGGACCACTGAGTGAAGAAATTGACCGTTTTAATAAAGAAGTAGAGTTAGGAGTTCCTAGATTGACAGCCTATCAGAGTTTAGTAGAAAGGAATTCTTCAAAAGAACTTCATTCTTTAGTAAATGCTCTTATTCAAGGAACCGCACTAGGAGTACCTGTCTCTCGAACCTTTAAATTACAGGCTGAAGACTTGAGGGCAACAAGGGGATTCGTTGCAAAAGAAAAGGCAGCAAAAGCAAGCCCTCAAATTACGTTAGTAACAACATTTTTCATAGCGCCAGCTGTTATCGGTTTAATTGTAGGATTATTAGCATTAAATATTATTTACAACCCGGGAGCATTTGGGTTAGATTCATTCTTTTTCTAATACGTAAGTAAATTACTAAAATATAAATATATGATTTTAAGGAGGAAACAAATATGTTAAAAAAAGGTTGGTCTAAGGTAAATAACGTGTATACAAATTATGTGAAAAATGAAAGAGGAGCACAAGCATTAGAATGGGTTGCATTAGGATTAGTAGTTCTAGCAATCATGGGTGTTATTGCAGCAGGAATTGAAGGCGATACTTCTATTGGTAAAGCAATTGTAAATAAATTAAAAGGATTAATTGAAGGAATTTAAGATGAATCAAGTAGGTTTTAACCATGAAGAATATTAAAAAGTATATAAATAACGAAAGAGGCTCTCAAGCAATTGAGTTTCTAGCAATGTTTCCGTTAATAATTTTAGCCATTTTAATCATTTGGCAAATTTGTTTGATTGCTTTTTCGTTAGTGGTGGCTGAATCTGCTGCTCGAGATGGAGCTCGAGCAGCAGCTATCCACGATTCGAATTGGAAACAGGTTGCTATTAAATCTGCATCAGGTCTAAAAGTGAATGTAACAGGAGGACCCGGTTCAGAAGAGGCACATGTATTTATAGAGGTAGAGGCACCCATCGTAAAACTACCTTTAATAAGTGAAATTGAATTCTCCTATACGGTTGATGCAGTCATGCCAATGGAGGAAGAATCAGATGGAGACTAGGAGTATATCTAACTATATAAAAAATGAAAGAGGCAGTGGAACAGTCATTATCATGATAGGTCTAGTTCTCGCTGCTATTTTTTTAGCTTTAATGTTTTTTGATTTATCAAATGTCTTTATTAATAAGCGTGTCACACAAACGGGTGCTGACGCTGCGGCTTTAGCTGCTGCCCAAACGGCGAATAAGCATATGAGAGAAGATTTAAAAACGGAGACTCAAAAAAAGTTAGATGAACTGGGTGAACGTTGGGAAGAGTTTTTGGAGGATGCTTTAGAAGCTATTTCTGAGGGTTCAGGTGAGGATGGAGATGAAGAGGATTCAGAAGATCCGCCAACTACAGAAGAAATTTTAGAGGAATTTGTAGAGATGGTGGAGGCTGAACTAGGAAAACCAATGCCCGGAGATATAAAGGCATGGCTTCTTGACCATTCTGTTAAGGTGAAAGCAGAAACCGCGATGAAGTTCTTTTTTGAAGATAATGAGGTAAGTGATATGGCTTGTAGTTCTGTCATAAATCATTGGGATAAAGCAAAACAAAAAGCGGAGAGCTATGCCAAAAAGAATCAAAATGATGAGTTAACACAAATACGATTTATCCCTGAAGATTTTCGGGTTTTTGTAGAAACGGAGCGAAAAGGGAAATACACTACCGTATCGGATGATGACGTTCCAGCAGTAACTTCGGAATCATCTGTAAAGATAGGTGAACCAAAAGGGTACGAAGATAAAATTTCTTGTGATTAAAATTGTTGGTGAAGGAGGGGAACTCGTGCCAAGGAAAGAAATGATTCAAGCTTTTCTCTATGGATTTATATTTCTCCTGTTTTTCCAAGTTTTTAGTGTGCAACTTGCCTTTGGAAATGTAGAGGATGTAGATTCAGAGAAACAGCAAATAAGTAAAGTTGAGCCAAGTGACAGCAAGGAACATGATCCGGATGCAGGCGGGGGAGACGTCCCGTGGTGGAAGGTTATATGGGATAAAGCAAAAGAAATTGGTCAGGATGGGCTAGATATTATATCCGATCTTGGATCAACCATTTCAACTGAGTGGAACGAATTTCTTACAGATCTAGAGAATAGTTGGGTGGGTGATGCATGGGATAAAGCCACTGATTGGTTAAATGACGCATGGGATTGGATACAAGAAACGGAATGGATTCAGACCATTGTAGCCTCCATTTTAGCAACTGCACTCATTGTTGTTGCTATCATTGTAATTGTTGGGACTGCTCCAGCTTGGGGAGTCATAGCCATCATAGGTGCAGCTGCACTCGGGGCGGGATTCTTATATCAATGGATTGCTGGAGATAATTATAGTTTTTTAGGAGCCTTTGGAAGCTCCCTTATAGGCGGAATATTGGGGTATGTTGGTTACACTACGGGTGCTTTTGCAACTGCATGGTTATGGCTGAGAAACACTGCTGGGCCGGCTGCATGGAACTGGATTCGAAATACGGCAGTCCCTTGGGTAGTAGGTAAAGGAAGAGCAGCTTTAACCTGGGGTAGAACAGTTGCCTGGCCATGGTTGAGAGGGAAAGGAATTGCTTTTGGCACATTTTTAAGAACTCAATTTCAATTGTACCTTACTAGATTTAGAGCTTTCTATTTACCAAACAGTAAATTAAGTATGGGTGCTCTTTTATTAGGACCTGGTTTAGGTATGTTTGGAGGTTTCATAGGATCCATTGCAGGTTCACTCATAGCTGGAGAGAAAATTACACTTTGGAAATTGGTTTACGACGTCGCGGTTGGTGGAATCACTGGTACACTTTGGGCGCCAGTATTTGCCGCAGGAGTTCTACTTTCGGGATCATCATTACTAGTGTTAGGATTGTACGGCGGATTTGAAAGTTATATTAGTGATGGAATTAAAAACGGAGAATGGTTAAAATTTGAGAACTTTGCCATTGGGTTTGCTGTATCCATTTTATCTTTTAAAGGGTTAACTTTCGTGGTAGACAAAATCTTAAAATTTGTAGGATGGGATCATGTACTAACATCAGAGGCTGGAACCAAGATTTCAGAAGAATACGTCAAAGACAAAATAAAAGATTTGTTTAATGGTAATAGTGGTGACACTGGAAACAGTGGTAATAAAGAAGGCAATACTCCAACAAATGATTCTACAACAGAGACAAACACAGAAGAAAATAAGACCCAGGTACAAACAGACAAAAAACCACTTAACGAGGGGAATCAGGTAAATGATAACGATACAAATACAAAAACTGAACCTTCTGTTAATAAGTCGGCTGAGCGAGGTATAAACAATCTTAAGCCTGAACCAGAGTTTTAAAATAGTAGAGTAGGAGCGATACCTTTGCAAAATAAAATAATAACTTATACTTCCCTAATATTTTTAATTTGTGTCTTTGGGGGATTCGGGATCTTTGCATTTATGGTTCAAGAGAACGGACAAATAGACACTCAAGAGCATTTTTCCGTCATATTAACATTTCTAGTTTTGGCGATTATTGGTTTCCTAATAACAGCTATTGGTCTAGCTGCTAAGAATCAGGAAGGTTCAAAAATAAATAAAAGAACTGTCTTTACAGGAATTGTAATCGCTATATTTTTCATTATATGGAGAATAACCGTTTCCATCTAAAGGGGAGAAAAATCTCGTTTGAGTGTATATAAGAAAATTATTTTTATTTATAACCTAAAAGATTTTTATCTTGGGTAAGGTCCATTAAGAAAAACATAACATAGAAATTTCTAGATATAGTAACGTATACCCCACGCACACCAAGATTAGCCGTTTCAATATAGCTAATCTTTTTTTTGACTTAAAGGTAACAAGTTTAAAGTTCAAAGTAGCCCGAATATTGTTTTTCCGGAGGTTTTATGATGAATTCTATAAGGAATGTAAAGACTCTTGTTTTTATAAGTATGATTCTACTAAGTTGTTTCCTTACTTATTTAACACCAGTTTCAGCTAATGTAGACGAGGTAGAGTCCCAACATCAAAGGATAACGGAGACGAAAACATCTGATTTTGAAGATATAGATCCCAAGGATAAAGAGGAATCAATCTTAGATAAGTTAAAGAATTGGGGAAAGGACCTCATTAATGAGATAAAAATTAAAGTCATTGATATTAAAGACAAGGTTATAGACGAATGGAATGAGTTTACCGAATGGGCAAAGAAGAAGTGGAAAGATGTTGAACAATGGACGGTAGATGCATGGGAAGGGGTAAAGGAATTCTTCTCACAAGAATGGGTACAAACCGTTCTGAAAATTATTGGGGCTATAGTGGTTGTTGCTGCTATTGTCCTTGCCGGGGTATGGGTCTTGGCAGCCATCGGTATAACACTAACGATAGGCATGGTATTAGGGGCCGTAGCATTTGGAGCAATTGGTGTTCTATTTACTGCAATTGGCGGAGATACTAGTTTCATAGGGTTAGTTACTGGAGGGCTATCATCTGCAATTGCGTCGTTAGTGGGGCTAGGGGCTTTACGTGTATTAAATATATTTAAGCTGTTGCCAGCTAGTGGGCCGTTGAGGTTTCTTACATTAGGTTTATTAGGTGGTTCAGGTGCGGTTAGTTTTTCCATTCTTCATGGAGCCCTATATTATCTCTTTACAGGAGATAACACTAAATTAAAAGAGGCATTTGCTCTCGAAAGTCTACTTCTTAACTTCACATTAGGTGGTATCATGGGTCCACTTGCTGCTAGAATATTTAGTCAGGTAGGTTTGCAGCAAACCATAAAAGGGCCAGGAAAATGGATTGCAGGATTACTAGCAAAGCATACAAGGAAACCAGTCAACCAGATAGCTCAATCAATCGTGCTTGGAATATATTCAAAGCAAGTGCAATATTTAGTAGCTTAAACGGAGTCATCCTTTCCATGGTCGATGTGTTCCACCAATGGAAGGATAACGGGAAAGTAGATTGGAAAAGAACCGGCAAACAGGCTGCGATCGTTGTAACTACTAGTCTCATTCTTGTAGGAGCGGGGATGTATCTCAGTCCAAAACTCACTCTAACAGGCTGTGCATGTGGAGATCAAACCGTAGCAAAAACTAGCCCAGAAACGAAGAATGTTGAGAGTGGTTTGAAGGCTAAGGGTACGGGTAAATCCGGGACAGACAATATCGCATTACATGCTAAATACAAGGAAGTTCTTAAAGTTACTGAGTCAGCTAATCCAATAGTAGATAGTTTAAGACAAACTGGAAAATTACCTTCAAATTATGTTAATAAGGACGTGGCTGTATTAAACGGCTGGAAACCGGGAAAAGCGCTTAATAACTATGTATCTGGTGGGCAACTTGGTGGAGATGTATTCAAAAATACTACAAATGTGCTACCTAATGCACCAGGAAGAGTGTGGTATGAAGCGGATGTAGGCCTAAATAACACAATGGCAAGAAGTAAACAGCTCGGTTCAAGACTACTATATTCTAACGATGGGCAAATGTATATAACTACTGATCATTATAAAACAGTTCATTTTATCGGAACTTATAAATAAAGAGAGGGATTATATTGATGATACAGGAGAATGAATCAAAACAAGATAGACTTATATTAGATGTGAGTGCAGTTCAAAATTCAATTGATCTTCATTGTTTGTTAAAAAAGAATCTTGAATTACCCGATTTTTATGGAATGAACTGGGATGCATTTTGGGATGCAATTACTGGACTAATTGAATTACCTGAAACTTTGATCTTTGAGGGGTGGAGCAACGTTGAAGAGAGACTACCAAAAGAATCTCAAATCTTTATTAACCTCTTAAATGATTTTAACGAACAATATCCACATTGGAAATGTAAAGTCGTTTATAAATAATATTTTAAAACCTTGATTGGCTAAATGCTTTTCAAGGTTTTTTACATTAGTTTAGATTAAATTGACTAATATTTGTATGAGACAATAAGAAAATGGTTTGTTTGATCATCGATAGCTCATGATGGTTGTACCATCATGGAGTATCATTTTAATACTTAGGTTGGATAAAAAGAACGAGAATTAGGTGAGATGACATTTTATATAGCAGGGGGAGTTATGGTATAGAATAGCTGTCAAATTAACGATAATGACAAAGCTCGTGGTGATAAACAATAGGGTAACGTGCAAGTGTGTTCTGTTAATGCTTTGGCTTATTAATTTTAAGTTTTTGGTAAATGGTTTAATGGAGTTATTATCTTGCGCTGCACGCTTTGTTTTATAACTTGGCAGTACAACAAGAGAAATTCATCAGATACTACCATTATCATCCCCTAATACTTTACCTTCGCTTTCTCCCTGCCTTTTCGCACCTTTTACGTACATACTCATATATAGTGCTTTTACATTTTACTTGATAATCACTACTTTTGCCCCCTGTCTTTTACTCTATATAAACCATCTTTTAAACCGTTTATAATAATTGTTGGGATATTTTAGGAGCCTCTTTCTATATGACTAGTTGTGTTTAGAGAATACCATTCTATATAATCAGCTATTGTTTTAGATTACTAACGTATACAAGAACCTAAATGAGGAGAGAAGACCTAGAAACTATAATGAGTAAAAAACGTAAATACATACATAAAATGGTTTATGTACTTGAGAAATTATAAGGGGGACGTTATGAGTAAAAAGAATCCTATATTAACAGTTTGGGTATGTTTGTTAAGTACCTTGCTTTTTTTATCTGCATGTAGTTCAGATACAAGTAATTCTGAGACGAAGGTCATTAAAAAGGAAGAAGATAAGTTTGAGAAGCTTGCCAAGGAAAAAAATAAAGAATTAGAGCTTGAGCCAATTGAATTAACTTCTTACAGCGAGGAAGTTGGAGCAACGTTAAAAGAACCTGGTTACAAAGAGTTCGCGGTAAATGGAAAAGTTGTTGTTGAAGGTGCCATCGAAAAATATACAGAATTAAAGTCCAATTTTGTGTGGATTAAAGTCCAATCTGATGAGGATGGACCTGCAGGTAACCAGCATGAATATTATGCAGTGTTAAAGGATGGGAAGTTTAAGCAAGAAATTCGCTTTTTTAACGGAGCAGGAGAATATCAAGTAAAGGTACAGGTTCCAAGCAAGGACTCAGAGAATTATTATTACGACACAGCTTCTTTCACGGTCCATAATGTTAACCCGGAGAAGGAGCGGGACGTAACTTACTCCCCGTTTGGCCAAGAAGCTGGAATTACATTAAATCAAGACCTAGGTTATCTCGTAGATAATGAAGTGTTTTCAATAAGTGGTGATGCTGGCAACTTAACCGATCAAGATACGATTATGTTAAAACTAAACAAGGATGCTGAATCTTGGCAGCATGTCCTTCCTATAGAAAATGGCAAATTTTCATATGATGTACCTTTGTTTTTTGGCAAGGGAGTTCATGAACTAGAAATATTAGTTCCTGATAAAGAACGTGAAAATTACTATCAAACAGCAACTAAGATTTTAATAGAAAATGAGTCTGATCGGATAATGAAGCCGATTGAATACTCAAGAACCTACCGGGAGCGTGGGGTTACGTTAGAATCTCCTCAATTTGGTGGTGTAGAGTCGAACGGAGTATTTGGAGTAAAAGGAAAGATTGATCCTAGTGTGGAGTTTGGCCCAGAAACAACTCATATTTATGTCACTACAAAAAAAGGAGAAGATGAGGCATTGGATGTGATTCCAGTAGAGAATTTCAACTTTGATGGTTCCTTTTATTTAAGATTTGGACCAGGAACGTATGAGGTTACTCTAAGTGTCCCTGAAATTAAGGAACAGAATAGTGACTATTTCAGATACTTTGGTTTTGCCAAATTTGAGGTTGAGGCATCTAGTGAGGATAAACGAGATCTGTTGCCATCTAGAGGTGTTGAATCGGATGCACCAGAAGTAATCAGTTTGGCTAATGAACTGACAGAAGGAATAACTGACGAGAGAAAAAAGGCAAAGGCTATTTATAAATACGTAGCTAGTAACGTATCTTACGATGTAGATAAATATGAAAATAAAGAGTTTAGTTGGGATGATAGTGCTTTAAAAACATTACAGTCAAAAACGGGCGTTTGCCAAGATTATTCTTATCTTGCCGTTGCCTTGCTTCGGGCAAGTAATATTGAAGCTAGAATGATAGAAGGAACTGCATTTGGAGGCTTTTGGCCATCTAACCATGCTTGGGTAGAAGCAAAAGTAGATGGTGAGTGGCTAACAATGGACCCAACTTGGGGAGCAGGATATATAAAGGATGGCGAATTCGTAGCTGATTATAATACGAAATATTTTGATCCGAAGAAGTCTGAATTTAAAAAGACTCATATGCGTAAAGGGGTTTCTTACTAAGGAGTTTTTATTTTGAATGGTATGGTTGAAAAATAGGATACCTTTAATTAGGTATCCTATTTTCATAGATGGAAAGGGATGGTTTGTCGAAAAAACGATATATTACGAAATTCGATGATATATGTATCAAATTCGATGATATAATCTCGAAATCGATGATATCCGTACCGAATTCGATGATATATCAAATATTCACAGCCTTGAAGTAGTGATTATGGCTTCTCAAAGTAAAGAAACACATAGAGGTGTTATATGAAAAAGAAAACTTTTACAATTGTAACCTATATTTACTATTTCGTTCTCATTATTTCGTTTAGTATATATGCTTTTCGTGTAACGGATGAGAATTGGGAAGTTGATTTTCAAGAACAAAAGATGAACCTTTTATATTTCGCCATTTTATTTTTTATTGCTGTCATTTTAACCTCTATTGATGGAGCAGGAGTTAGGGATAAAGGAACGACAATCTCTATAAAAACAATCATTGGAGGATTGGGGATTGCTGCTATTTTTCTAACTTGGAAAATACTAATATCCATTTTTTAAACTTTGTAAGAAAGGGATTAGCCAAATGGAGATGCAAGGGAATGGTAGAAATTTTTCAAACGAAATCCCCTTATGGGCAAAGATAATAATTATACTTCTAACAACTATTTTTTTGGGTGTTTCTATAGGAGGCATCTACTTTGCTGTATATAGTTTTTATACGAAAGAATACTCTTTGATCATTATTGGACTAATATTTGCAGTGAGTTTTGGTTCGCTAGGTAAAATAGGGCTCTCTAGCTATAAGACATACGAGAGATGGGCATTTAAAGTTCAATTAACAAATGAAGGTTATTTTATGGAAGCAATGGATAAACGTACATATGAAGTTCATAAAGAACTAGTACGGTATGATCAAATGGAAGAAGTGGTCATTTCAAAAGCACTAAACTATATACCCAATACAACCAATATTCCGTTATACACGGCAAGGTATTTTGTAAATGTTGTATTATTTATCATTTGGAGAGATGATTCGGGTGAAAGGCGCGTAAGGAACTTTACACATTCAAACAAGAACGATCTAGATGAGTGGCTAGAGATGTTTGATCAACACAATATTCCTATAACGGTTACTGATCTTGATTTTAGAGGTGTTCCGACAATTAAACTGCTGGCTTCGATTGAAAACGTTAAAAGAACAACATATAAATGGGATGGAAAATTTCACGAGATTATTAATGTTGGAACTGTTACGAGGGAGAAACCGTTGCAGTATATCATGAAAAAATAAAGGAGTATCAGAAACGCTTAGAAAAAGCTGAGCATTTTAACATTTCAACCTAAAGGAAGGGAAATATGTCTAAGAAAGTTACGAGTTTTACGTTATTGCCCGTATTTTTCTCAATGTGGGTATTTTGGGGAAGTGAAGATGTATATAGTGTTATCTTTGTCTTAATAACAATCCTACCTTATTTCTGTTTTAATATTTATTTGGATATGACGAAAAAATCAAGTCATTCTAGAAAAATAAGAGGATTGTCAGCTTATATAGGAATGATTATTGTCTCTCTTTATCTACTCTATCCTGCCTTAACAAAAATTTCTCCTTTAATAACCAGTTTGATTTTCTTAATAGTAACTTTTGTTTCTTATAAGTATAGAGAATCTATAGCTAGGATTTTATTTAGTAGAAACAAGGAGGACACGAAATATAGAGCAAGCTATTGGATATTTGCATTAGTTTTAATCCTTTTAGGGGGTGGAGGTTACTATCCTACGACAAAGAGAGTGATAGAGAGATGGGGAGAACATTCTGAAGTGTTCTATTCCACTTTCTCTTTTCTATTCTCTATATGGATACTTATTTTTGCTCAAGGATCTATCGCTAAATTTACAAAGTTTAAAGGATAAAGTTTACTGTAGGAGGGGATTCGGGTGTTAAGAAAAAGACTTTTTCTTCTGCTAACATGTATGCTCGTGCTGACTGCATGTAGCTCTAAAAGTGAAGATGCAAAAAGTGTAAAACAAGAAGCAGAAGAGGGGAAAGTGAGTGAAGAAACAGCAGAAAAGCAAACAGAACAAAAAGAGCAAGAAGTTGTTCCGGAACCTTTGCCAAGTACATATGAGGAGCTAGCAAGTCAGCCAATTGGTAAGTTTGTTAATCACTCTGCAAGTCCAAGTGACCCAGGTCCAACTTTAGAGTTATTTAAAGATTTGCCTGATATATCAAATAACCCGACCCAGCAACAATTAGATCATTTTTATCGAGAGCTTGTAAGATTAGTACAAAAGGAGTTCAAAGGACTGGAGGAAGCCTTCAAGCAATTAAAGTTTCAATCAATAGGTAATCCGGAAATGGAAGACGAGCGGTATCAATTTAAAGATCAGTTAAATGTAGAGATATTGTTGGATGCAAGTGGAAGTATGGCAAACAAAATTGACGGTAAAGTAATGATGGATAGTGCCAAAGATGCGATTATGTCCTTTGTCCAGCAACTTCCCGAAGAGGCAAATATCGGTCTACGAGTTTATGGTCATAAAGGAAGTGGTTCCGATTCCGATAAGCAGTTATCTTGTGAAAGTAGTGAATTGTTTTATTCCATCTCAGGCTTTAACAAGGAACGTTTCCAAACTTCTCTTGATAAAGTAAAGCCAGCGGGATGGACGCCTATTGAGTTAGCTATAAACGAAGCGAAAGAAGATTTATCTCAATATGATGGTACAGAAAACACCAATATCATCTACCTTGTCAGTGAT
Source organism: Robertmurraya mangrovi (assembly GCF_034427655.1). NCBI lineage: Bacteria > Bacillati > Bacillota > Bacilli > Caryophanales > Bacillaceae > Robertmurraya > Robertmurraya mangrovi. Next base: position 16,446 of record NZ_JAXOFX010000025.1, on the reverse strand, counting down.
GGAGTAGAAACATGTGGTGGGGATCCGGTAAGTGCAGCCAAGGAATTATATGATTCAAATATCTCACCCATTATCAACATTATCGGTTTTGATGTAGATAGTGAAGGGGAAAATCAACTTAAAGAAATGGCTAAAGCGACAGAAGGAATATACCAAAGGGTTAATGATGAAAGTGAGTTAAAACGGGAGTTAGATAAAATAGCGGAAATTGCCGACATGTGGAAGGATTGGAAGGAACAGAATCAGAAAAAAATTGATTATAAAAAGGTGTCAAATTCCCTGGATATCTTTGTGTATATCACACAGGAAGAGTATAACGCTACATTTGAAGATATGGAGATAGATTTAATTTTGAGCGCGTTTAAGCGGGGTGGGAAAATGGACTCCGAATCCTATGATTACCTATATCAGAAAAATACTGACTATCATAATTGGATAGATTCAGAAATTGCCAGATTTAAAAAAGAGTTACATGCGTTGAATGAGAAAGGCTACTCTGAAGCGCTAAAAGAACTTGAAAAGAAGTATCAAGAAAATACAAAATAGAGGGAAGGGGATAAACGATATGCGGTTATCCCCTTCGCATTTTACATACTCTCACTGTCACCTTCGATAAAAAAGGGAGCTTCATTTTCTGCAAGGGCTTCAAGAAAAGCCTTTTCCTCTTTTAACAAGTTCATGGATATATTAAATGAAGGAAACCCCATTTTTTGATTCATTCTCGCCAACCTTTTACCGGTTGAACTAAGGTTATCTATATATTTTTCCTCGTCTTTTAAAATAACACCTAGTAATCTATTTCTTTGATATAAGTAAGGAAAAAAGCCATCAATATCGTCCCATTCAATAAAACCTGGATTTTGAGTACCGTAAAGAGTAATCCCTTTTGGACTGACCGTAACGTTTGGTTCATCACTAAAAAGCTTCTTTCCAATAAAGTAAGTACACCAAGCAAATAAGAGAAAAATCAATCCTAGAAACAGAAACGTAACAATAGGTATTCCTTCTTCAGACACAACCATACTTACCATCATAACGGCTACTGCTAATGTTAAGAGGATCATAAGTATAAAAACCCCAACCATTTTTATCTTTGATAAATAGAAATGTTTCTCCATATCACACCTCTTTAGTTATTTTTCTACACCTATAGTTATGTAACAGGAGGTCTATATATCCCAGTAACAAAGCATGAAAAAGGCCACTAGGTTGAACGCCCCTAATGACCTTAACTAATTATGATTGTTGAAACTTGCTTACGATTTCATCAAATGATACATCTTCCGTCTTTTCATATACCATATCAGCTTTTGGGAAAGCTTCCTTTGGACCAATAGCAACGGCAAACATATTTGATCCTTTGATGGCTTCTACTCCAGCTACGGCATCTTCCACTCCAATACAAGTAACCGGATCAACACCTAGATGCTTAGCAGCTGTTAAAAATACTTCTGGATGCGGCTTTCCGTTAATAACCGTCTTTGCATCAACGATGATGTCAAACTCATCCTTTAACCCTAGTGCTTCCATGACCGTAAAAGCATTTTTACTGGCAGAGGCAAGACCTAACTTCAGTCCTTTTTCTTTAATAGTAAAAATGAATTCCTTCATTCCAGGTAGGATGTCAGATGGGCTGATTTTTTGAATTAAGGTTAAGTAATGGTCGTTCTTTTTAGCGGCCAGAGCTTCCTTTTCTTCATTAGAAAAATCACCTGTACGACCACCGATTTCTAATATTTTTTCAAGTGATTCCATGCGGGAAATCCCTTTTAATTCTTCGTTATCTTCTCTTGTAAAAGTAATGCCGATATCTTCTGCTAGTGCTTGCCAAGCAAGAAAGTGATACTCAGCGGTGTCTGTAATGACCCCATCTAAGTCAAATATAAAGGCGTTAAGAGGTTTAGTCATGCTATTTCTCCTTTTAAGCTAGGTTTTTTAATGGAACCGTCAATTCACCGTTAGCTTGAAGAGTAACTTCTTCATTGTAAAGCTTCATGGATAGTTCAGGTCCTTCTTGTGTGATTCGTACTCCATCTTTTGAAACATTGATTTTCATGAAATGATCACGGTAGACAATGTTAAATGAGTAGGAATTCCAAGCAGCTGGAATGAATGGAGCAAATGATAGTGTCTCATGAGCGGTTCTCATTCCTGCAAAGCCTTGGACGATTCCTAGCCAAGCACCTGTCATACTAGTGATGTGAAGTCCATCTTCTGTATCGTTATTGTAATTATCAAGGTCTAGACGAGCCGTACGGTTATACATTTCATAAGCTTTTTCTTCCTTACCAAGTTCAGCGGCTAAAATAGCATGGATGGAAGGAGAAAGAGAAGACTCGTGTACCGTCATTGGCTCATAGAAATCAAAGTTACGTTGTTTTTCTTCCACAGAGAATTCATGGTTTAAGAAATATAATCCTTGTAAAACGTCTGCTTGTTTAATAAAGCAGCTACGTAAAATTTTATCCCAAGACCAATTTTGGTTTAACGGGCGATCTTCCGGACTAAGCTCATCCACTGGTTTTAAATCTTTATCAAGGAATGTATCATGTTGGACGAACACTTGTAGCTCTTCATCATATGGAAGATACATTTTTTCAATAATTTCTTTCCACTTATTTGTTTCTTCTTCCGAAATGGATAGACCAGCAATTTTTTCATCATGACCAGAAGCTTTTAAGGAATTAATCACTTCTAACGTGTACTGTAATGTCCACTGTGCGATACGGTTTGTGTACCAGTTATTGTTAACATTGTTTTCATACTCATTCGGTCCTGTTACACCATGCATCATATATTGATTCTTTTTCTTATTAAAATGAACACGATCAGCCCAGAATCTAGAGATGGCTGTTAGTACATCAAGGCCATATTCATTTAGATAGTCACGATCACCTGTGTAGTTTACATAGTTATAAACTGCATAAGCAATGGCACCGTTACGGTGAATTTCTTCAAAGGTGATTTCCCACTCGTTATGGCTCTCTATCCCATTAAATGTAACCATTGGATATAGGGCACCTTTAAGTCCTTGCTGAGCAGCGTTATAGTAAGCACCTTCCAGTTGATTATGACGGTATACTAGAAGGTTTTTACTAACTTCAGGTTTAGCCGTTGATAAATATAGTGGAAGAGCATAAGCTTCTGTATCCCAGTAAGTTGCCCCTCCGTATTTTTCACCAGTAAATCCTTTAGGACCAATATTTAATCGTGCATCTTCACCGTAGTAAGTGGAGAATAGCTGGAACAAGTTGAAACGAATCCCTTGCTGTGCTTCGTCATCCCCTTGAATCTCAACATCTGCAATTTCCCAGCGGCTTAACCACCCGTTACGGTGTTCTGATAAAAGGGCATCATAGCCTTTTTCTATTGAACGCTTTAGGATATCGTTCCCTTTTTCAACCAGTTCACTTTCCGCGTAATCACGGTCTGTAGTAACGGCAACATATTTATAAAGAGAAACCGGTGTTCCTTCAGTTAACGTAACTGAAATCGTATTTTCTACGTATTCTTCTTTATTAAGGTGACTCACTTTTGTTACTTGACCTTCTACTTTTACATTCATGGTTGTAGCGACTTGGAAAGTGGGTGTACCAAAAGGATTATCTTTTGTTTTCATGACAAGATGTCCAGTATAGTCACTTGATTGACGTGTAATCTCATACCAGAAATCTTCATCATAGTTAGAATCTTCATTTCGTACATCTCCATCTAAATATGGAGTGAATGTTACTTCACCAGAATAATTTTTAGCGGTAACACAATATTTAATGACCGCTAATTCAGGCTCCGCAACTGACAAGAAGCGAACAACTTCAACTTCTGTTTCTTTCTGACCATCTATGATAGTAAATCTTCTAGTTAGTACACCATGCTGCATATCTAATTCTCGGTAGTATTCTTTCACTTCAACTTGATTTAAATCAAGTTCTGTTCCATCTATTAATACTTTTATTCCAATATAATTTGTAGAATTAATTACTTTACCAAAATAATTGGGATATCCGTTCTTCCACCAGCCTACTCTTGTTTTATCAGGGAACCAAACCCCAGCTACATAAGAACCGCGGTGAAAATCGCCACTATACGTTTCTTCAAAATTCCCACGCATCCCCATATGACCATTTCCTAAGCTAGTCATACTCTCTGCTAAACGGAAGTCCTCCTTATGTAAAGAAGTCTCAACAATTTTCCATTTATCTACTTCAAATAATCTATTCAAAGTACTCACCCTTTCAATGTGCAACCGTTTGCGCGAATAAGCAAAAAAATATTTTATTTATGATACAATTCTATTGTAAAGGATTTCACAAAAAAAAGCATTTGAATTTGTTATAAGTTTTTGACAAAATCTTTGAGTCTACGATTACTTATCCCTATGTATTTTCTTCATCATTATTCTGCAGAAATACTCAATTCTTTCCATTTAAAAAATAGTGTAACATTCGTCGCTACTCAGTCGTCTTATACTATGTTTCCCCATTATTTAGTCTTTACTAATTAAATATAAAAACTACCAATTCTATTCCAAAGTTATATAAATATTACAGGATTTTTTCGACAAACCTCGAATATATGTAAAAGGCTGGAATCTAATTTATCATATATTCATCTTAAATATATTATTTTTAGCGTTAGGATGTTTATAACGTAACAAATATACCCAAGACCTAGACAGGAGGAGAAACATGTCACGCGATCAAATGAATCCAACGATTGAAAGAATACTAAAAAATATAGAAAAAGTAATGATTGGTAAACGAAATGTTGCTGAATTGAGTTTAGTTGCTCTTTTGGCTGAAGGTCATGTTCTATTAGAGGACGTACCGGGTGTAGGGAAAACCATGATGGTTCGTGCGCTTGCTAAGTCTGTGAGTGCTCAATTTAGACGTATTCAGTTTACCCCTGATTTACTGCCGTCTGATGTAACAGGTGTTTCTATCTATAACCCGAAGGAAATGGAGTTCCAATTCAGACCTGGCCCTATTATGGGAAATATTATTTTAGCAGACGAAATTAACCGAACGTCTCCTAAGACGCAGTCTGCCTTATTAGAGGGAATGGAAGAAAGTAGTGTAACGATTGATGGGGTAACCAATTATTTAGACAAACCTTTCTTTGTAATGGCTACACAAAACCCGATTGAGTATGAAGGAACTTATCCTTTACCAGAGGCTCAATTAGACCGCTTCTTGTTAAAAATGAAAATGGGCTATCCAGACATTGATGAAGAGATGGAAGTTTTAAACCGTGCACAGCGTGTGGCTCCTATTGAAGACTTAGAATCTGTTATCTCTTTACATGAATTAAGAGAGTTACAGTTACAAGTAAAAGAAGTTTCCGTTGATGATACGATTAAACGTTATATTGTAGACATTGCTAATCGCACGAGAAATCATGGCAGTGTTTATTTAGGTGCAAGCCCTCGTGGTTCTATTGCTCTAATGAAAGCAGCTCAAGCCTACGCATTTATGTATGGTAGGGATTATGTATTGCCAGATGACATTCAATATTTGGCGCCAAGTGTATTTGCCCACCGTATGATTTTGAAGTCTGAAGCAAAGTTTGAAGGGATTTCGGCAGAAGAGATTGTATCAAGGGTAATAGCGAGAGTTCCTGTCCCAGTTCAAAGGCTTGTGAAATAAAATGAGAAATCTATTAGTTTCTTTAAAGAATATATGGAAACTGATTGTTCTCCTATTCTTAATTTTCCTTACCTTTTCTTATGCTATGTTTCAAGGTGGATTTGTAAGCTGGTTTTTATTTTATAGCTTCTTGCCATTTGGGATTTATGGATTGGCATTATCCTTTGTTTCTTTAAAAAATATGACGGTCCAGCGCGTATTCTTAAAGTCCGATTACAATGCAGGTGAAAGGCTTCAGGTAACAGTCAATGTCCGAAGAAGCCATTCCTTTCCTTTGTTTTATGTGATTATAGAAGATTGTTTAAATGACCAATTAATAGCTGCGAAAAAAGGTAAGGCTAAAATGTTCTTAGTTCCACATTTTAAAAGAGACCTTGGTTTTAGCTATGAAATTAAGGATCTTCCAAGGGGAGAGCATCAGTTCCAATCAGTCCGAGTAAAAATAGGAGATCTTCTCGGTTTAATTGAGAAGGAATATATTGTTGAAACAAATGATCGAATTATTGTTTATCCTTCGTACGAGGATATCGTCTATAGACCGTTTGCCAATCATTATGACCAGGGGATGACAGCTTCCAAAGAACGTGTTCAGAGGGATACATCTATGGCTATTGGAATCCGCGAATATCAGCCGGGTGATAAGTTTTCCTGGATCAACTGGAAAGCGACGGCTAAGCGAAATGACATTATGACAAAGGAATTCGAACAACGTCAGTCTCACGATGTGTTTGTTTTGATGGATTGTGCTCCAGAAAAGCGGTTTGAAGCCATTGTTTCGTTCACTGCTTCTATTGTAAGAGCTATATTAAGAAAAGGTGCACAAGTTGGGTTTATGTCCCAAAGTGAAGATAGAGTGGCTTTTGCCTTTAGAGGGGGAGAAGTTCACCAACAAAAGGTCTTTTACCATTTAGCTAAAGTAAAAGATAACTGCCCTGTTACCTTTGATAAAGTGCTAGAATCAGAGACTTTCTTGTCCCAACAGAGTATTTCTCTTATGCTAGTAACTTCTCAACTGTCAAAAACACTAATAGAAAAGGCTGGATTTTTTGCTTCTAGAAAAGGTTTCATCACCATCTTTCTTTTGAAGCAGGATGGTGAATCTCCAAGTAAAGATGAAGTTGCACTCAAGTCATCCGCATTAGCAAGAGGGATACGTGTCATATTTGTACATGATCATCTCTTTAATGATGCATTCTCGGAGGTGAATAGAGGGTGACATCACATACAGAATCAAAATTTGACTTCTCTAACTTAGTTCTATATGTATTCGGGTTTTTCCTATTATGGGAGTGGTTACGTCCACTAGAGCAACTGACTGAAACAGAAGGTATTAAGATTTTTCTAGCTTTCCTTGTTATTTCATTTGCTCTGTATTATTTTAGTGTGCGATTTATTTTCACGGTGTTAATAAAAGTTATTTTTATCTTGTACTTTCTACATCACCTATATCTAGAAGGTTCATTTTTCTCTTTTAACTGGTTCTCCATTTTTACAGGAGATTTTGTAACAAGCATGACGGCTGTTTTTACAGCAGATTGGTCAAGCTTAAGCTTCATGTTTAAAACTTTATTATTCTTTGTATTACTTTGGTTAATGACGTATTTAATTCAATATTGGTTAATTAATCGTAGGCAAATCTTTATCTTCTTTTTTATGACTTTAGTGTACATTACGGTACTTGATACATTTACTCCGTATGAAGCAACCCAAGCAATTGTCCGAACGGTTGTTACAGGATTTGCTGTAATGGGAATGTTAACCTTCTATCGAATATTAGATAGGGAGAAGATTAAGAAGGAATTTTCCTTTTCTAGAAAGTGGATGGTTCCGCTAGTTATCATGATTACCCTCAGTGTTCTTGTTGGATATAACGCTCCAAAAGCAGATCCTATTTGGCCAGATCCAGTGCCTTTCATTAAGTCCTATTCTACAAACAGTGGGAATGATGGGACCGCTATGGGTGGTCGAGTGGGATACGGAGCAGATGATTCGAGGCTTGGTGGACCTTTTATGGGGGATGACCAAGTAGTCTACCGTACTGAGGTTGATGAATTGCATTATTGGAAGGTAGAAACAAAAGATGTTTACACAGGGAAGGGCTGGGTAGCATCAGGTGAAGGACAAAGGGTATCTTTTAATCAGGAAGCTGAGGTGCCTATCCCAACATATAGAGATGTTCGAGAAGAAAAGGATATGCTCAGCCATGTATTTGTGGAGAAAAAGTATCCTCATATTATTTATCCGTTAGGGGTACAAAGCGTAACGGCACAAGCTGGCGAATATTTTGATCTGGAGCCTGTTACGGAAAAAATCTACTCCCAAGAATCATTAGATGGATTCACACTAAATTTCAAGAAACCTAGTTTTAGTGTGAAAGCGATGTTAGCTACGAAGAATGTAGAAGATACCGATCTAGAGCAGAGGTTTATTGAGCGTTATACGAGCCTTCCAGAAAATTTACCAGAACGTGTTAAAGATTTAGCGGTTGAAATTACTGAAGGAAAGAATACTTGGTTTGACAAAGCGAGAGCAATAGAAAGGTATTTTGGTAGGTCGGAATACTACTATGATCAAGTAAACGTTCTTGTCCCTGGTCCACAAGATGACTATGTTGATCAGTTTTTATTCGAATCTAAGCGAGGCTATTGTGATAACTACTCAAGCTCCATGGCCGTTATGCTAAGAACTTTAGGCATCCCAAGTAGATGGGTTAAAGGGTATACAGAAGGTGAGTTTATTGGTGCAGCTCCAGAGGATAAAAAGGCATTTAATATTACAAACAATAATGCTCACTCTTGGGTAGAAGTATTTTTCCCGGAAGTAGGATGGGTACCGTTTGAACCTACTCAAGGGTTTGATAATAATGTGATATTCAATTATGACACAACTGATGGGCAACAAAATAATACAGAAGTTCCTGAGAAAGAGGAAAAACCAGAAGTTGAGGAACCAGAAAAGCCAAAAGATGAGATGAACACAGCAGACTCTTCATTCTCTTTCAGTGATTTAAAGGCAAAAATAAAAGAAATCTTCGTTAAGAAATGGAAGACAGTAGTTTTTATAGTGCTGTTATTAGGTGTTATTGCTTTGCTTCTTTATAAGTACCGTCTTCGTTGGTTCCCAAGGTATTTACTATTTAGGTACTCGTTTAAACATAAAGATGAAGAACTGGAGAATGCTTATTTAGTGTTATTAAAACAGTTGAATCGTTATGGGCTAAAGAGAAAAGAGAATCAAACATTGAGAGAATATTCACGCTACATTGATTCCTTTTTCTCCACTAAGGATATGGGTGACCTAACAGCTCATTATGAGAGGTATTTGTACAAAGGGACCCTACCTGAGGGTAGCTGGAAAGATAATAAGAAATTGTGGGAAAATTTAATTAAAAAGACAACTGCTTGACCTGAAATTCGACAAGTTGATACAATGTTCACAACATCATTATTTTTGCTGTTTTCTTATTCTGTTAAAAATGTTCTTTAGACTAAGGAAATGGCTGTATATATTTACCTTCATATATCCTCGAAGATAGGGTTCGAGAGTCTCTACCGGGTCGCCGTAAATGACCTGACTATGAAGGCAGAACATTCTATCACTTGGTTTACATTATTTTATAGTAACCAAAAAACTAGAATCCTGCCTTCACCCTTTTTTGGTGATGGGGATTCTAGTTTTTTTTATATCCTTTATAGAATGATATAAAGTCTTCCGAGGATATTTTGATACATCATGCAAGTTTAAGAAATAATAAAGAAATAGACTATTGATGGGGTGACTAGGATGACAGGAAAGACAGAGCTTCAAAATCAAGAAATCGTAGTAGTATTAGACTTTGGAAGTCAGTACAATCAATTAATTACAAGAAGAATTCGTGAGTTTGGTGTATATAGTGAGTTACACCCTCACACAGTGACAGCTGAAGAAATCAAAAATATGAATGCAAAAGGGATTATTTTATCAGGTGGACCTAATAGTGTATATGATGAAAATTCCTTTAGATGTGATGAAGGTATCTTTGACTTAGGTATTCCTGTTCTAGGTATCTGCTACGGAATGCAATTAATGACGACTCATTTTAAAGGTTCAGTTGAGCCTGCAGAGCACCGTGAATATGGTAAAGCAGCTATTAACGTCCAAAACGAAACTAGACTATTTGGGAACCTTCCAACTGAGCAAATTGTTTGGATGAGCCATGGTGACTTAGTTGTTAAAGCTCCAGAAGGATTTAATGTGGATGCAACGAGTCCTTCCTGCCCAATTTCAGCCATGAGTGATGAATCTCGTAGCTTATACGCTGTACAATTCCATCCAGAAGTTCGTCACTCCGTTTACGGAAATGAATTATTAAAGAACTTTGTTTTCAATGTGTGTGAATGTAAAGGCAATTGGTCAATGGAGAACTTCATTGAAATCGAAATGGAGAAAATCCGTCAAACTGTTGGAAACAAAAAAGTTCTTTGTGCTCTTAGCGGTGGGGTAGATTCATCTGTTGTTGCTGTTTTAATCCACAAAGCAATCGGTGATCAATTAACTTGTATTTTCGTAGACCATGGTCTATTACGTAAAAATGAAGCTGAGAGTGTAATGAAGACTTTTACTGAAGGCTTTAATATGAATGTTATTAAAGTAGATGCAAAAGATCGTTTCTTAAATAAGCTTAAAGGTGTAAGTGATCCAGAGCAAAAGCGTAAAATTATCGGTAACGAGTTCATCTATGTATTTGACGATGAGGCTTCTAGATTAGAAGGAATTGATTTCTTAGCACAAGGTACTTTATATACAGATATTATTGAGAGTGGAACAGCAACAGCACAAACGATTAAATCTCACCATAACGTAGGTGGTTTACCTGAAGATATGCAATTTACGTTAATTGAGCCATTAAATACGTTATTTAAAGATGAGGTACGTGCGTTAGGTACGGAACTAGGAATTCCAGATGAAATTGTGTGGAGACAACCATTCCCAGGCCCAGGATTAGGTATTCGTGTACTTGGAGAAATTTCTGAAGATAAGTTAGAAATTGTTAGAGAATCGGATGCAATTTTACGTCAAGAGATTAAGAATGCAGGGCTAGATCGTGATATCTGGCAATACTTCACAGTTCTACCTGATATTCGTAGTGTTGGAGTAATGGGAGATGCTCGTACATATGATTATACGATAGGAATTAGAGCAGTAACGTCTATTGATGGGATGACATCTGACTGGGCAAGAATTCCTTGGGATGTACTTGAGAAAATCTCTACTAGAATTGTAAACGAAGTAAAACACGTGAATCGTGTGGTTTATGACATCACAAGTAAGCCGCCAGCAACGATTGAGTGGGAATAATAAGTTAAACACGAACATTAAAAACGAACATTTTAAAAATGTTCGTTTTTTCTATTGACGATTTTAACATTGCTTGCTAAAATGAAAAAGAACAGAATATTTGTCGATTTACGTCGTATAATATCGGGGATATGGCCCGAAAGTCTCTACCGAGCTACCGTAAATAGCTTGACTACGAAGTATGAGATATTTGGGTGAATTTTATTTAAATCACCGTACATATCACTAACTTCCTGTCAACGTTCCGGTAGAAATGGAACGTTTTTTGCATTTATTATTCATTTTTATTTTAGGAGGAAGTAATTATGAAGAAGTTTTTCCAGTTTGAAGAACTTGGAACAAATTATCGTCGTGAGTTTATCGGAGGTTTAACTACGTTTTTAGCAATGGCTTATATTTTAGTAGTTAATCCTATTACTCTTTCATTACAAAATATACCGGATTTGCCAGATGCAATGAGAATGGATTATGGTGCTGTTTTCGTAGCTACAGCAATCGCAGCTGCAATCGGTTCATTGTTCATGGGGATTATAGCCAAATATCCAATCGCCCTTGCACCGGGTATGGGATTAAATGCATTCTTTGCTTACACAGTTGTTTTAACAATGGGTATTCCATGGCAGAACGCTTTAGGTGGGGTATTAGTATCGGGATTAATCTTTATTTTATTAACGTTAACAGGTCTTCGTGAAAAAGTTATCAACTCTATTCCATCAGAATTAAAATATGCAGTTGCAGCAGGTATTGGACTTTTCATTACATTTTTAGGTTTTCAAAATGCAGGTATTATTGTTAATAATGATGCAGTGCTTGTAGGATTAGGGGATTTAACTCAAGGTCCAGTATTACTAGCGATTTTCGGAATTATAGTAACTGTTATTCTAATGACTCGTGGTTTTAACGCTGGTATTTTTATTGGTATGGTCGTTACGGCTATCGTTGGTATGATTTTTGGATTAATTGATGCACCAAGCAAAGTAGTAGGAGCCGTTCCGAGTCTTGAACCAACATTTGGAGCAGCGTTCGGAGCATTTGGTGATAGCTCATTCTATACAACTCAAATGCTTGTTGTAGTCCTAACTTTCTTGTTTGTAGATTTCTTTGACACAGCTGGAACATTAGTGGCTGTAGCTAATCAAGCTGGTTTAATGAAGGGTAAAGTTCTTCCAAGAGCAGGTAAAGCACTATTTGCTGATTCATGTGCAACGGTTGCAGGTGCGATCTTAGGTACTTCAACTACTACTTCTTATATTGAATCATCATCAGGGGTTGCAGCGGGTGCAAGATCAGGTTTTGCAGCAGTAGTAACAGCAGGATTCTTCTTATTGTCTATCTTCTTCTTCCCGTTATTAGAAGTAATTACAGCTCCAGTAACAGCACCAGCTTTAATCATTGTTGGGGTGTTAATGGTTTCAGCTTTAGGTAATATTGAGTGGACAAAATTTGAAGTTGCCGTACCAGCTTTCTTAACTATAATCTCAATGCCATTAACATATAGTATAGCTACAGGTATCGCGATTGGATTCATCTTCTACCCAATTACTATGATTGTAAAAGGCCGTACGAAAGAAATTCATCCGATTATGTATATCTTGTTTGTTATCTTTGTTCTGTACTTTATTTTCTTACACTAATTAGACGATTAAAGGACCACATCATATATCTATGGTGTGGTTCTTTTATGTTAAAAATGGGTATATTTTCAGTAAGCATAAGATTATTATCTACGTTGACTTGAGGTAGCCGTTTTATATAACATATACGAATAAGAGTCGAAATTTGTCGGGATAGAGGAAAATGTATGGATCAAATTACTGTAAAAAAAGCTCTTAATAACAATGTATTAACCGGAGTGCACGAAACTTATGGCGAGGTTGTTCTAATTGGTAAGGGGATAGGCTTTAATCGTAAACCCGGAGATGTTATTGATCGCTCGGTAGGGGAAAAAATATTTGTCTTAAAAAGTGAGAAGGAACAAGAGAACTACATTAAGTTACTTCCTTTTATCGATAATGATTTGCAAGAAACTATCATTGCCTCCATTCAATTAATAAAAGATAGAACCCATTCAACCCTTAATGAACATATACATGTTGCTTTAACAGATCATTTAATGTTTGCTATCAATCGTCTTTCTAATGGAATGGAAATGAAAAATCCATTCCTGATTGAAACAAAGGCACTCTACCCATCCGATTATGAGATTGCGAAAGAGGTAGTGGATTTAATAAATAATAAAACAGGAATTTACTTGCCTCCCGGAGAGATAGGTTTTATTGCACTCCATATCCATAGTGCCGTTAATAACCGTAACTTAAATGAAGTCAATCAACATTCACAGTTGGTGACTCAGTTAATCAATACCATTGAAGAGCAACTTGACATTAAAATAGATAAGGAAAGTGTCGACTATATGCGACTAGTCCGCCATTTAAGGTTTGCGATTGAAAGAGTAAAATGTGGAGAAAAAGTGAACGAACCAGAAAAGATAACGTCAATGTTGAAGGAGGAATATCCTTTATGTTATACTCTGTCGTGGAAGCTCATTAAGATTATGCAACAAGCATTAAAGAAACAAGTATTTGATGCAGAGGCTGTGTATTTAACTATGCACTTACAGAGATTGCAGAAGAAAGTTAAATAGCTTTCTACTACATATAATCCTTGTATAAAACCATTGCATTAGAAAATAGACTTTTTCGTAAACGACTTTTATTACGAAATCGGCAAAAAAATTATAGGTATAATCATCTTTTATTTACGTGTTACTAATTCGATTAGGCATGAGTGAAGAAAGATAATTGAAATGGAGTTTATTGGGTATGCTAACCCTGTGAATCTTTATTTTAGTTATTTTTTCTACTCATGCCTTTTTTATTTTTTTGAAATGCTCGTTGAATGGCTTGATGGGCTGAAAAATCAAACCTAAATAGGAGGATGTTTATGTTTAAAAATGCTTTTGGTGTTCTGCAAAAAGTAGGTAGAGCACTCATGCTGCCTGTTGCGTTATTACCAGCAGCAGGGATATTACTAGCTCTAGGGGCTGCCTTAAGAAACCCAGCTTTATTAGAACTAGCCCCATTTTTAAATAATAGCGGAGTTGAAATGGTTGCCGCTGTTATGCAAAATGCTGGTGATATTGTTTTTGGTAACTTACCAGTACTATTTGCTGTCGGGGTTGCCGTTGGTTTAGCAGGAGGAGACGGTGTTGCCGGGTTAGCAGCGATCATAGGTTATTTAATTATGAATGTAACGATGGGGACAGCGCTTGGTCTAACACCTGAGGATGTTAATGGACTCAGCTATGCAAATGTACTAGGGGTACCTACACTTCAAACTGGGGTATTCGGTGGTATTATCGTGGGTATTATCGCTGCTGCCTTGTACAACAGATTTTATGAAATTGAGTTACCATCGTACTTAGGTTTCTTTGCAGGTAAACGTTTTGTTCCAATTATTACAGCAGCAACAGCGGTTGTCCTTGGATTACTTATGTTAATCATCTGGCCTCCAATTCAAAATGGTTTAAATGCTGTTTCTCATAACATGGTACATGCAAACTTAACAATTTCTGCATTTATCTTTGGAGTAGTTGAACGTGCATTAATTCCTTTTGGATTACATCACATTTTCTACTCTCCATTCTGGTATGAGTTTGGTGAATATGTAAATAAAGCTGGCGAATTGGTTCGTGGTGACCAACGTATTTTTATGGCTCAGATTCGTGATAATGTTCAAGACTTAACTGCAGGTACATTTATGACTGGTAAATTCCCATTCATGATGTTTGGTTTACCGGCAGCAGCTTTAGCTATCTATCATGAAGCACGTCCAGAAAGGAAAGTTATCGTCGGTGGACTAATGGCTTCAGCGGCTTTAACATCATTTTTAACAGGGATTACAGAACCTATTGAATTCTCATTCTTATTTGTAGCTCCAATTCTTTTTGCTATCCATACAGTCTTTGCGGGTCTGTCTTTTATGACGATGCATTTATTAGACGTTAAAATTGGTATGACATTCTCGGGTGGTTTAATTGACTACATTTTATTCGGGTTAATTAATCCGCAAACAAATGCTTGGATCGTTATTCCCGTTGGTTTAGTGTTTTCTGTCATCTACTATTTTGGATTCCGCTTTGCGATTCGTAAATTCAATCTTAAAACACCAGGTCGCGAGGATGTAGAGGCTCAACAAGAAGGCAATACACAAACAGGTGCAGCTGGGGATTTACCATATAATATTCTTGCGGCAATGGGTGGAAAAGAAAATATCTCTAACTTAGATGCTTGTATCACGCGTCTTCGAGTTACAGTTAACGATATTAATAACGTAGATAAAAATAAATTAAAACAACTAGGTGCAGCTGGAGTGCTTGAAGTTGGAAATAATATTCAAGCTATATTCGGACCTCGTTCTGAAACGATAAAAGGTCAAATGAAAGATATTATTGCTGGTAAAAGGCCGATGGCTGTTGATAAAACTCCTCAAAAAGGGGTTGAACAACAGATTGAAGAAATCAATCCAGAAGCTTTACAAACTGATAACAGTGGACAGGATGTGTTTGTTTCCCCAATTGCTGGTGAAATTAAGCCGATAACAGAAGTTCCAGATGCCGTTTTCTCAGGTAAAATGATGGGTGATGGATTTGCTATTGTTCCATCAGAAGGAACAGTTGTATCTCCAGTCAATGGGAAAATCGTCAACCTATTCCCAACAAAACACGCAATAGGAATTCTTTCAGATTCTGGTCGTGAGATTTTGATACATGTTGGTATTGATACGGTTAATCTAAAAGGTCAAGGATTCGAAGCATTAGTAAAAGAGAATGACCGTGTTGAAAAAGGCCAAACTTTACTAAACTTCGATTTAGACTTTATTAATCAAAATGCAACTTCCATTATGACGCCTATTGTATTTACTAACTTATCTCCTGGTGAACAAGTTGTCATTAATAAGCCGGGGAATGTTAATCGCAACGATGAAGATATTATCCGTTTTATAAAAGGGTAATATTATATAGAAGAAACAGAGCCAACTTCGAATGAAGTTGGCTTTTAAGTTAAACAAATAGTTGTGTGTGTGAAAGAGTCTTGTATTATTGATGTTGTTTGTAAAATAATATTGGAATTATATACCTAGGTTCGTCGTGTTGACTCAAATTTAGGGAGATGATATTATATTAAAACAGTCGCTGATACAGTTAATTGCCTCGCCACTAACGAAAAAGTAATTGACGAGAGATAATATCAGTGATATATTAATAAAGTCGCTTTTGAGCGATTGATACTTGTTCTTTGAAAACTGAACGAATCATACGTCAACGTTAATCTATTATTATTTTTTTAAGAGCTAAATCTTACTCTTTATTGGAGAGTTTGATCCTGGCTCAGGACGAACGCTGGCGGCGTGCCTAATACATGCAAGTCGAGCGAAGTTTTAAAAGCTTGCTTTTGAAACTTAG